>JALYUN010000011.1 GCA_030853725.1 Pseudomonadota bacterium
CCTCAGGACCTCGCGCAGGGCAGCCAGCCCCTGCTCCAGGTGCTCCCCGCGGCGCTCGACGAGCCCGTCGGTGAACAGCAGCAGGGTGGAGCGGTCGGGGATCTGGGCGGTGTGGTCCTGGCGCTGCAGGTCGGCGTCGACCTGCTGGCCGAGCGCCAGCACCGCGCTCCATTGCGCGTCGGTGTAGGGCAATGTCACGCGCGGGCTCTCGAAGATGCGCGTGACTTGCATCAAATGCTCGAACTCGACCTCACTCTCATCGACGCCACCGCTGATGGGTGCCGCGCTGGAAGGCTCGGGCGTGCAAGCCACCGGAATGTGCCCTTCGCCGGCCATCAGGCCCGATGTGGGGTCGAGGCCGACCCAGCCGGCGCCGGGCAGGAAGACCTCGCACCAGGCATGCAGGTCGGTGAAGTCGACCTCGGTGCCCGACGGGCCGTCGAGCGACTTCACGTCGGGCCGCAACTGGATCAGGTAACCCGATACGAAGCGTGCCGCCAGGCCCAGGTGGCGCAGCGCCTGCACCATCAGCCAGCCGGTGTCGCGGCACGAGCCGGAGCCGTTCGTCAGCGTGACTTCGGGCGTCTGCACCCCAGGCTCCATTCGGATCAGGTAGCTGATCTCGCGCTGCAGCCGCTGGTTGATGCCGACCAGAAAGTCGATGGTGCGGATTTCACTGCGGTCGATCGAGTCGACAAAGGTTTTCAGCCGCGGTGTCAGCTCGCCGCCCGCCAGGTAAGGCGCCAGATCGTGTTTGAGTTCCGGTTCGTAGTCGAAGGGGTAGGTCTCGGCTTCGGGTTCCAGGAAGAAGTCGAAGGGGTTGTAGACCGCCATGTCGGCGACCAGATCGACCGTGACCTTGAACTCACGGGTCATCTCCGGAAACACCAGCCGCGCCAGATGGTTGGCGAACGGGTCCTGCTGCCAGTTGACGAAGTGCTCCGCCGGCTCGACCCGCAGCGAATAACTCAGGATCGGCGTGCGGCAATGCGGCGCAGGGCGCAACCGCACGATCTGCGGGCCGAGCGAAACGCGCCGGTCGTAGCGGTAGTGCGTGACATGGTTCAGCGCGACATTGATGGACACGGGTGTGGCTCCTGCAACAGGCGGTGGTCGCCAATCGTCGATCGTTGCAAGCTTCGGGCCAGACGACGACGAATGGACGCGGGATGATGCCAGCCTGCGCCGCAGCGGGCTGCGCGCGAGCGGGGCCGACTACTGAGTGAACGGTGCGAAATCGCAGTCAGGGCAGTACAGGACGATCGCGTCGGCACCTGCGATCCACAGCCGTGCCACGCTGCTCTGCTCGATGAGCCAATCGGCGCGACGGCCATCGGAAAAACGCAGCGTGCCGCTGGCATGGCAGGCCGACCAGGCTACGTCGTGATTGGGGTTCGGGCCGTCGACTCTGCGCGTGCGAGCGAAGTAGCGACGCACCGCTTTCTCGTCCAGCACGAAGACACTGCAGTCGTATTCGTAGTTCTTGATCCCTTCCTGCAGCGCCCCATTTTTTTCAATCGCCACGCTACGCACCGGCGGCAGCCGTGCGTCGCATAGGCCAGGCTCGAGTTCGGTGGGCACGGAACAACCGGCCTTGGGTGCGGTACAAGCTGAAGTGGCAGACAGCGCCATCAGCAGCAGCGCCGCCATGCGAACCCTGAACCGCAGCTCGACGGCGGTTTCACTCATTTCCAGACCGCGCTCTGCGCTTCGCTGTCGGTTTTGAACGACACGACGGGGTGGCGGAAAACTTCGGTCATCGGGACCGCCAGCAATCGCGAAATCTCCGCCACCAGCCACTTCAGCGACGCGTTTTGTTCGGCCGTTACGCTCTCGTAGTCCAGCACGTCTTTGTTCCTGGCATCAGGTAGCGCGCGACCGACCAGCTCGATACCGACGCTCTCGCCGTTGCCCGGATAGCGGTCCGGGACCGACTTGAGCATTTCGCGTTTGTGCATGCCGCTGGGGTCCCACTGCTTGTAAGCCGTGATCTCTGCCGCCGTGCAAGTGAGTTCGACCAGGCAGCGTGCCCGCAGTTTGCCCACGTGGTATGTCCGCATGTAGACCGAAGCGGTCTGATAGATCGTGCCGTCCTTGTCGATCAGGAAGTGCGCGCCGTTGGCGCCAGCGTTCTTGTAGCTATTCAGAGTGGAAACCGCTGTAGAGCTGTTGGTCTGGTGCACGATGATGCCGAGTACCGCTGCCATCGTGCCGTGCTCGATGGTCAGGCTGCGGCTGGCGGTGACCCGAGGATCACGCAGCATGCCGTCGGCGTCGATCGTCATGGCTTGCTGCTGCGCCTGGGCGGCCTGGTGCCCCGCACCCAGCGCCACCAGATGCAGTGGGCTGCCCACTGCACCGCCAGATGGCATGCGAATCAACTGCTGGGTGCCGTCTGCCAACGACACATACGGCTCGTAAGTGCCCCAAGGGCCGGGAAGTCG
>JALYUN010000051.1 GCA_030853725.1 Pseudomonadota bacterium
CTTCGAAGCGCACCGCGAAACGTTGCGCTGGGAATGGATCGCCGGCCATGCCCACCCGGAACGTCGCTTCGACGACGCTGCCGTGCGCGACGCGCAAGCGGCCGCCGACCTGGTCGGCTACCTGAACTACATCCACCCCTACCGGGTGCAGATCGTCGGCCGGCGCGAAGTGGCTTATCTGACCGTGTCGTCACCTGAAGACCAGGAGCGGCGCATTTCGCGCATCGTCACGCTGGAGCCGCCGGTGCTGATCGTGGCCGACGAACAAGTGCCGCCGGAACGGCTGGTGGCGATGTGCGACCGGGCAGAGATTCCCCTTTTCGCCACGGCGCAAAAGGCCGGCCATGTGATCGACGTGGTGCGCGGTTACCTGGGGCAACACTTCGCGGACCGCACCACGCGCCACGGTGTCTTCATGGACATTCTGGGACTCGGGGTACTGCTGACCGGCGAGTCGGGCTTGGGCAAGAGCGAACTCGGGCTGGAGCTGATCTCGCGCGGGCACGGCCTAGTGGCCGACGACGCGGTCGACATCTATCGCATCTCTCAGACCGCGTTGGAAGGGCGCTGCCCGGCGCTGTTGCAGAACCTGCTGGAAGTTCGTGGCATCGGACTGCTGGACATCAAGGCCATCTTCGGCGAGACCGCGGTGCGGCGAAAGATGCGGGTGCAGCTGATCGTGCATTTGGTGCGCAAGGAAACGCTCGAACGCGATTTCGAGCGCCTGCCCTACGAACCGCTGTACGAAGACATTCTGGAACTACCGGTACGCAAGGTCGTGATCGCAGTCGACGCGGGCCGCAATCTGGCCGTGCTGGTGGAAGCCGCGGTGCGCAACAGTGTGCTGCAACTGCGCGGCATCGACACCTACCAGGAATTCATTCGCCGTCATCAGGCGGCGATGGAGCAGCCGCCGGGCGACTGAAATCTATTTCGGCGAATGCTCGCAGTTGGGCTTTACGCAGCGCGCGTACAAGGACAACGAATGTTCCTGCAACTCGAACCCGCGCTCGGCCGTCACGGCGCGCTGGCGTTGTTCGATCTGGGCGTCGTAGAACTCTTCGACCCGCCCGCAATCCAGGCACACCAGATGGTCGTGGTGCTCCCCTTCGTTCAACTCGAACACCGCCTTGCCTGACTCGAAGTTGCTGCGCGACAGCAGGCCTGCCTGCTCGAACTGCATCAACACCCGGTAGACCGTTGCCAGGCCGATGTCGGCATGCTCGGCCAGCAGCGCCTTGTAGACGTCCTCGGCCGTCAGGTGGCGGCGGTCGCTGTGCTGGAAGACTTCCAGGATCTTGATGCGCGGCAGCGTGGCCTTCAGCCCGCTGCTCTTGAGTTCGTCGACCTGGGTCATCGGGGCTTCCTGTTTGACCTTTTCGTGCCCGTAGGGCGCGTCATGCCTTCGCTAGAATCGGGTCATCATAGCCAGCGGCAAACCGAAGCGCGTCGCGCGCGGGTGCTGCGCTCAACCTCCCCAATGCCATTTTCTTCTTCGATGATTCGTGTTGCCCTGGGGACGGTAGCCGTCGTCTGCAGCTTGGCAGGGTGCCAGGCGCTGCAGCGCACCGACAGTTTCATGGGCTTCATCACGCCGTACCGCATCGACATCGTGCAGGGCAATGCGGTGACGCAGGAACAAGTGGCGAAGATCAAAACCGGCATGAGCCGACTGCAGGTGCGAGACGTGCTGGGCACGCCGCTGCTGACAGACCCGTTTCATGCCGACCGTTGGGACTATCTGTTCACCCTGCGACGCCCGGGCGCCGAAGCACAGCGTCGCAGCGTCATCGTTCACTTCGAGAACGAAGTGGTGTCCTCGATCGACGCACCACCCGACCTGCCCACCGAACGCGAATTCGTCGCTTCCATCAGCCGCAAGAAAAACATCCGCGACCAGAAGCTGGAGTTGAGCGACGCCGAGCGCGCCGCCCTGCCGACGCCCGTCAAGCGTGAAGCGCCCGCGCCGGAGCCGATTGGCCCGGTGCGCAACTACCCTCCGCTCGATTCCGCTAGTTGACGGCCAGCGCATTGGCTACCGCACCTTGCCGATGCTGAAGATCGCCGTTGCCGGCGCGTCGGGCCGCATGGGTCGCATGCTGATCGAAGCAGTACTGGCCAGCGACGATTGCCGCTTGAGCGGCGCACTCGACACGGCCGCCAGTCCGTTGCTCGGCCAGGACGCCGCAACCGGCCAAGGCCGCACGAGTGGCGTGACGGTGACCGCCGACCTGCGCCGCGGTCTGGCCGATGCCGATGTGCTGATCGACTTCACACGACCCGAAGGCACGCTCGCGCATCTGGCGGTCTGCGCCGAACTCGGCGTTCGAGCGGTCATCGGCACGACGGGATTCAATGCGGCGCAGCAGGCGCGCATCGCCGAGCATGCCGAGCGCCTTGCCACCGTGCAGGCTGCGAACATGGGCGTCGGTGTCAACGTGATGCTGAAGCTGCTGGCGCAGGCTGCGGCGGCCCTCGGTGCGGACTACGACATCGAAGTCATCGAAGCCCACCACCGCCACAAGGTCGACGCGCCGAGCGGCACAGCGCTGGCGATGGGTCGGGTGTTGGCGCAGGCACGCGGGGTCGAGCTGGACACGCACGGCGTCTTTGCCCGCGAAGGCCACACCGGCGAACGCAGCGCGGGGTCGATCGGTTTTTCCAGCATCCGCGGCGGCGACATCATCGGCGAACACACCGTGCTGTTTGCCGGCGCCGGCGAGCGCCTGGAAATCACCCACAAGAGCAGCAGCCGCGCCAACTATGCCAAAGGCAGCCTGCGCGCCGCACACTTCGTGGCCGGACGAGCCCCCGGCCTGTACGGCATGGACGACGTTTTGAACCTGAAATGAATCAGCGCCGCAACGCCGACAGCGCCTGTCTCCTTCGAAACTTCCGATCGGCGTCGACATGAGTGGGCTGTGGCAATTCTGGAACGGCAGCGACAGCGTCGCCCGCGCCGTGGCATTGCTGCTGTTGGCGATGTCGGTTTCGGCCTGGGTCGTGATCTTGTGGAAGGCCTGGGTGTTGCGGCGTGTCGCTGGCGACATCGCGCGTGCCGTACCGGCCTTTTGGGACGCCGTTTCGTGGAGCCAAGGCCGCGACCGCCTGGCCGCGTTCGACCGAGAACGACTGCTGTTGCCGCTGGTGGCGGCGGCCGCCGCTACGCCGGCCGCCGGCACGCTGGAAAGCGCGGGCCTGCGCGAATCGCAGCTCACG
>JALYUN010000265.1 GCA_030853725.1 Pseudomonadota bacterium
CCCGCTGCCAGCACGCCACGCGAGACCGCCTCGACCAGATCGGGCATCGTCCGATGGCAGTTGTTGAAGTCTGACGGTGTCATCGCGATGCCGACGATGGGCTTGTCCAGCATCTGCGTCGACAACCCCATCGAACGCGCGAACGAACGCCGCAGAAAGCGCGCGAAATCGGGGTCGCCGTAGTTCGTCAGGCCGCGGGCAATGCCATGCGGTTTGTGCTTCATCGAGTCTCCCCTTGTTGGCAGCTTGCGTCCGATTCGGCCCGATCCCGTTCGGACGGCTGGCCCATGGACGGTGGATGCCCGGCGCTGGATTGGGCGCGAGCCACTTCAGTGGCGCGCCCGTTCGCCAGCAATCCACAGGTCAATCTGGGGCTCGAGCACGCTCAGCGGGATGTTTCCCTGGTCGAGCACGGCCATGTGGAAGCGGCGGATGTCGAAGCGCGGGCCCAGCGCCGCGCGGGCGCGGTCTCGCAATTCGATGATCTTCAGCTCGCCGATCATGTAGCCCAGCGCCTGGCCAGGCCAAGAGGTGTAGCGGTCGACCTCGCTTTCGACCATGCCGCGATCGAGCCCGGTCTGCTCCAGCATGTAGTCGATCGCCTGCTGGCGCGACCAGCCCAGGTCGTGCAGCCCCGTGTCGACCACCAGTCGGGCGGCTCGCAGCATCTGCCCCTGAAGGTGGCCGAAGCGGCTGGCCGGGTTCTTGTACAGCCCGAGCTCGAAACCCAGCGTCTCGGCGTACAGCGCCCAGCCCTCTCCATAGGCCCCATACCAGACCGCACGGCGAAAGCGCGGCAGCTCACCCAGCTCGACGGCGCGGGCGTTCTGCAGGTGGTGGCCGGGCACCGCCTCGTGCGCCACCAGGGTTTCCAGGCCCCAGGTCGGACGCGTCTGGTAGCCGGTGGCATTGGCGTTGAACCAGCCGGGTCGCGTGCCGTCCAGCGCCGGGCCGTTGTAGTACTCGGCAGCGTCGGGCCCCGCGTCGGCCGGCATCGCGCGCACGCCCCAGGGCGCGCGCGGCAGCTCGGCGAACAGTCGGGGCAGCTCGGGGTCGATGCGCTTGCCGATGTCGCGGTAGGCTGCCAAAAGGGCATCTCCGCTGGGCAAGAAGTATTTGGGGTCGGTGTTGAGGTGGTGCGTGAACGACACGAAGTCGCCGGCCCAGGACATCTCGCGCATCACCTGGTCGATCTCGCCACGCAACCGCGCCGCTTCACGCAGGCCGATGGCATGAATCTGCGACGGGCTCAGATCGGTGGTGGTCGAACTGCGCACCCGCTGCGCATAGGCCACTGCTCCGCCGGGGTAGGCTTTCAGGTTGCCTGCGGCCGGCGCCGCGGCGGCATAAGGGCCGGCGACGAAGTCGCGCAGCCGCTGCTGTGCCGGCAACACTTGACCGGCGATCGTCTGCAAGGCCTGCTGGCGCAGCGTTGCCTGTTCCGGCTTGGGGATGCCGTTGCCAAGGCGCGTGAACGGCTCGAAGAACGGGCTGGTCTCACCGGCGGCGGCGAGCTGCTTGTCCAGCGTGACCAGCACGCGGGCGATGACGGGCTTGGGCGCCACCCAACCCAGCGCCAGGCCCTCGCCCAGCCGCGCGATCTCCTGGTCCACCCGCCGCGAATAGGCTGCCAGACGGGCCAGCACCTGGCGTGCCGCGGCCGGGGTATCGACGGGGCTGTCGCGCAGCAGCTCCGCAAACCCGGTATGGAATCCCCCGATCGCGCCAAGCGTCATGCGCCGCAGGCCCACCAGCGGTTCGTAGGCCAGGCTGTCGCGCAGGCCGAAGACGAACAGCGCCAGCGATGTGCGGTCCTTGGCGCCGAGCGCCGACACATTGATGGCCTCGGCTTGCTTCAGCCGGCGCCGCTGCTCATCGAAACCCCCGGCCTCGCTGGCGGCGCTGGCATCGTAAAGCCGGTCGCCGTAGCGGTTGTCGCCCACGTAGGTGGCCCGTTCGGGGTAACGGCGCATGTTGGCTTCCCAGTCGGCGTCGAACAGCGCGTGCAGTGCGCGTGCCGCCGGCTGCTCCGTTGCTGCAAAAACCGCCTGCGCTGAGGATGGTGTCTGCGCTGTCGTGCTGCAGCCGGTCAGCGCAGCAAACAGGGCCAGCGCCAAGGTGGCCGTTGGCACCGTCCGGGTGATGGTTCTGACCGACGTCATAGGCTGTCCTCGGTTGTCGAAACTGTCGCAGTGGGTTTGAGATGGTGAGGGAGAGCGACGCTTTTGCCGAGCGCCTCGAAAACCGCAGGACTCGGCAGCGCAATCGAGCCCCATGCGGTGATCTGCGAAGCAGCGATGACCGACGTCGCTGGATCATGTTGTCGCAGGCCACCGCCC
>JALYUN010000106.1 GCA_030853725.1 Pseudomonadota bacterium
GCGCCGACGGCTTCAACCGCTCCCGGTGCGTCGAGCGCTGCCCCGGCGCCGCGCTGATCGACCCGGCGGCAGCGGCTCGGCCAGCGCCGCTTCGCCTTCGGCCAGCAGCCGGTCCAGCCGGTCCTTCAACTTCTCGGTGCTGAGCTGTTCGCGCAGCCGCTCCACCATCAACGGCAGCGAAAACGGACTCGGCGAATGCAGTTCGACGGACTCCAGCGTGCGGCCCGCCAGATCTTGCAGCGTGGTTCGCAGGCGTGACAGTTCCAGCTCTTGCGTCAACACTTCGGTGTCTGCCTGACCCAGCAATCGATTCCCGGCGTCGTATTGGCGAAAGACTTCGTAGAACAAGCTGCTGGAAGCCTGCAACTGCCGCAGGCTTTTCGGCGCGCCGGGGTAGCCGCCGAACACCAGCCCAGCCACCCGCGCGATCTCGCGGAAGCGGCGCTGCGCGAGTTGCCCCGAATTCAGGCTGGCCAGCACATCGCTGAGCAGCGCGTCGGTGTCGAACAGGGCCTGTTGTGTTTCTGCAGTCAATGCCACCGGCCGCGCCGCCAGGATCTCGAGCCCGTAGTCGTTGATGCTGAGCGAGTAGGTGTTGGGCTCGACCCGCGCCAGCCGCCATGCCAGCAACTGCGCCAGCCCGATGTGCACGCTTCGTCCCGCGAACGGGTAGATGAACAGGTGGTGGCCCTCGCGCGAGCGAAAGCGTTCCACCAGCAACCGCCCGCGCACTGGCAGCTTCGACAAGCGCAGTTGCGCCTGCAACATCGGCATCGCGGCCTGCATCTCGGGGCCTTCGAAGTTACCCTTGGCGGCGTCGTCCAACAGCGCCTGCACCGAATCGGCCATCTCGCTGGACAAGGGCATGCGGCTGCCGGCCCACGACGGCACCACACCCTTGGCTTTGGTGGCCTTGCGTACGAAGGCCGCCATCTCTTGGGTGCGCACGTACTCCAGCACGCGGCCGGCGAAGACGAAGTGGTCGCCCTTCGACAAGCGTGCGATGAAGCCTTCTTCGATCGTGCCGATGACGCCCCCGGTGAGCCACTTCACCTGCATCGATGCGTCACTGACGATCGTGCCCACCTGCAACCGGTGGCGCCGTGCGATGCCGCGGTCGGGCACACGCCACAGGCCTTCCACCAGCGCGATGCGGTGGTATTCCGGGTATGCCGTCAAGCTGTCGCCGCCGCGTTCGCAGAAGGCCATCGCCCAGTCGAATTCGTCGCGGCTCAAGTCGCGGTAGGCATAGCTGCTGTGGACTTCGTCGTACAGCGCATCGGCGTCGAACCCACCGCCGAGCGCCACCGTCACCAGGTGCTGCACCAGCACGTCCAGCGGCTTGTCGGGACTGTGGCGCGACTCCACGCGGCCGGCCAGCGCCGCCCTGCGTGCGGCGGCAGCTTCCACCAGTTCCAGCGTGTTGGTGGGCACGATCGTGATGCGGCTGGCGCGGCCCGGCGCATGGCCACTGCGGCCGGCGCGTTGCAGCAAACGGGCGACGCCTTTCGCGCTGCCGATCTGCAGCACGCGTTCCACCGGCAGGAAGTCGACACCCAGGTCCAGGCTGGAGGTGGCGACCACCGCCTTCAGCCGCCCTTCCTTCAAACCGAGTTCGACCCAGTCGCGCACGCTGCGGTCGAGCGAACCGTGGTGCAGCGCCACGACGCCGGCCCACTCGGGGCGTTCGGCCAGCAGCAATTGGTACCAGATCTCGGCCTGGCTGCGGGTGTTGGTGAAGACCAGCGCCGTCGACGCGCTGTCGAGCTCGGCCGCCACCGGCTTCAACATCTGCGCGCCCAGGTGACCGCCCCAACTGAAGTGGCCAGGCTCCACCGGCAGCAGGGTGTCGATCACCAGCGCCTTGTCGATCTTGCCCTGCACCAGCCGGCCCTGCGCCACGCCGGTCAGCGTGTGCATCGATTCGTCGACATTGCCGAGCGTGGCCGACAGCGACCACACCACCAGCCGCGGGTTCCAGTGCCGCAGCCGCGCCAGCGCCAGCTGCACCTGCACGCCGCGCTTGTTGCCGATCAGCTCGTGCCATTCGTCGACGATCACGGTGTGGACACCGCCCAGCGCTTCAGGCGCGTTCTCGCGCGTCAGAAACAGTGACAGTGATTCCGGCGTGGTGACGAGTGCTGTCGGCAACCGGCGGTCCTGCCGTGCGCGTTCGGCGCTCGGCGTGTCACCGGTGCGCTGGCCAACCGACCAAGCGGGCGCCACGGTGGGCAGCGGCAGCTTCAAGGCGCGTGTCGTGTCGGCCGCCAGCGCGCGCATCGGTGTCAGCCACAGCACCTGCAGGCTGGGGCCCTCCTTGGCCAGCGGGCGTGCCCGGGACAGCGCACCCAGCCACACCGCGTAGGTCTTGCCACTGCCGGTGGTGGCATGCAACAGCCCGCTTTCGCCGGCCGCCATCGCCGCCCAGACCGCACGTTGGAACGGGAACGGCTGGAAGCCTTGCTCGGCGAACCAGGCTTCTGCCGCCTTCAGTGCGGGTGCGGGCAAGGCAGACGGCGCAACAGGCATCTAGCCGATATTGCCCGAAGTACGACCGGCGTTGCGGCGATCAGGGACAACAGCGCCGATTCAGAACATCCGCGCCGGGCGCTTTCAAGCCAGCCTCAGGTCTGCAGGATCACCCGGAAGCCTCCGAAGATCATCCGCTTGCCGTCGAACGGCATCTCCATGCCCTTCATGCGCTCGTCGTCCATCACCTTCTTCATGCCGGCATCGCGCGCGGCACGCGACGGCCAGGTGATGTAGGAGCACACGACTGTTTCGTCTGCCTGGCACTGAACCGCCAGCGGAAACGACGTGAGCTTTCCATCGGGCACATCGTCGCCCCAGCACTCGACGATGCCGATCGCACCGTGTTGCTTGATCACGGTTGCTGCCATTTCGGCATGCTTCAGGTAGGCATCGCGGTTGGCGACGAACTGCCCGCCGACCGGGTCGTAGAGCCGGTTCAGATACGGCACTTTCGGGCCGGACGGGCATGACTCGATCAGCCGCAGATCGGCGTAGCCGTCGAAGTTCCTATCGACCAGTTCCGGCGCCGGCAGATCGGCTGCGGCCTGACGCGCTGCTCGCGGTCGGTCGATGACGCAGCAGCCAGCCGCGGCCTCACAGACCCAACACCGCCTTCGCCCGGAACAAGTTCAGCACCCGATCGTCCAGACCGTTGAAGCCGCCGTTGATGCGCTTGGTGACGGCCCGCACATCGTCGCGCTCGGCCAGCGCCGGCAGGCCGCGGTCGACCCAAAACCAGCCGGCGGCTTCGGCCGAGAGCATCGGGTCCTTGGCCAGGCACTGGCAGTTGTCGACGCATTCGACGCCGCTGTATTTGCTGAAAGCCGTGTAGTTGGTGCGGCCGGTGAGTTGGATCAGACCGCGCCCCTTGAAGCGCACGCCGTCGCCGCCGTGGGTGTTGCCCAGGTCCCTGCGGCCTTCGTAGGCGGCGCCGCTGGCCAGTTCCTCGCTGTACAGCAGCGAACCCGATTCGTGCCCGACTTGGGCAATGAAGTGAGCCATCTGCAGCGGGGTCGTGATCTTGTACTTGATCATCGCCGCCTTCAGTGGTTCGAAGTACATCCCGATGCGGCTCTCGGCAGCACGTGGCAGCACCACCGCCAGCTTCTCGGGCGTGGGGCCCATGGGCAGGCCTTCCAGCAGCGCCAGCATCGTGGCGTCACCCGGTACCACGATGCAGTCCGATTCGGCCATGCCCATCGCACCGGTCTCGAAGGCTGCAATGGCCTTGAGCGTGTTGTCGCCGATGCGGCCGTCAGTCTTCAGCAGCGCCGGCTGCGGCGCCATCATTCGCGCGCGGTTGGCGTTCAGCAGGATCTGCACGACGGTGACATCGGCAATGTCGTTGCGGGCGTTGAGCCCGACGCTGGCGGTGATGGGCATGTGACGCTCCGTTCGGCTAACGGGTTAGGTGGCTTGGGTGATCGCGTCGAAGTATCGGCCTGTGCCGAGCGTATGGCCAGTGCCCGCGACTGGTGAAAATGTCATTGCGAAAGCGCTGCGGCGCGTGCACAGTTTCGGCCAACCCCAGCCGAGCCGACACTGCAGCGCAGCCGCAGAACCACTATGAAACGCATCGTGATCTGTGCCGACGGCACCTGGAACCAGCTCGACCAGATCAACAGCATGTCGGGCAAGCGACGGCCCACCAACGTCGCCAAGGTGGCGCGCGCGGTCAACACACGTAGCGAAGACGGCACGCCGCAGGTCGTGTACTACCACAGCGGCGTCGGCACCGGCGGCCCGCTGGACCACGTCACCGGCGGCGCCTTCGGCCACGGCATGCAAGAGAACATACGCGCGCTGTACCGCTTCATCCTTTACAACCACGAGCCCGGCGATCAGCTCTACCTGTTCGGCTTTAGCCGCGGCGCCTTCACCGTGCGCAGCCTGGCCGGTTTCATGCACCGCTACGGTCTGGTGCGAAAGGGTGACGACTACTGGGTGCCCGAGATGTACCAGGCCTATGAGAACGACATTGCCGAAGGCACCCCGCAGTGGGACGCGCTCTTCGTCAACCCGCAGACCGGCAAGCGCCGCATCCAACAAACGCGGCCTTGCCCGACGATCGACTTCCTGGGGGTTTGGGACACCGTGGGCTCGCTCGGCGCGCCGGGGTTGGTGGGCCGGATCTTCAACGACAAACGCTACCGGAACCACGATGTGGCGTTGAACGCGCACATCCGCTATGCCGCGCATGCGCTGGCGCTGGACGAGCGGCGCGAACCCTTTGCGCCCTCACTGTGGCGCAAGCCGCCGGGCTGGACCGGCACACTGGAGCAGACCTGGTTTGCGGGCGTGCACTCCAACGTCGGCGGCAGCTACGACCCGGATGGTCTGGCCAACATCGCATTGCACTGGATGGTGGCGCACGCACGGCGAGTAGGCCTGCGCTGCGACGCCGACTACCTGCACTACTTCAGCCCGCGCCCCGACTCGACGCTGAACGATTCGATGACCGCCGGCTACAGCCTGATGCGCCCGTTCCAGGCCCCGTTCACCCGCACCGTGCGCACTGACCCCGACTGCAACGAGACGCTGCACCGGTCGGTGCTGACGCGCCGCGACCAGCCGGGCCTTGGGCAGACACCGTACGCGCCGCCACAGCCGCGTGCGGTGATCGACGCCCTGCCGGTCGTCGACACGCCGACCTGAGGCTTCAGATTGCGGCGTAGCGCATGCCGCCTTCGGGCTGATCGGGGTAGAACGCCTCGTAGCCGTATTTCGACTT
>JALYUN010000207.1 GCA_030853725.1 Pseudomonadota bacterium
ATGATCGCCAAACTGATCGTCCATGGTCGGGACCGCAACGACGCCATCGGCCGCATGCGCCAGGCGCTGAATGCCTTCGTGATTCGCGGCGTCGGCAGCAACATCCCGTTCCAGGCGGCGCTGCTGGCGCACCCGGACTTCGTCGCCGGTCACTTCAATACCGGCTTCATCGCCGAGCACTTTCCGCAAGGCTTCGCTGCTGCCGACATGCGGCACGACGACCCGCTGTTCCTGGTGGCGCTGGCGGCCTACGTGCGCCGCAAGGCGCGCGAGCGGTCAGCGCACATCAGCGGACAACTGCCCGGCCACGGTGTGGTGGCGCTGCCTGACTTGGTGGTGGTGGTGCTGGACCCGTTGTCTGGCCATCACCAGCACCATCCGGTGCATGTACCGGCTTTCGACGCCGACAGCGGCCGCGCCGAAGTGCGGGTCGGCGAGCGCAGTTTTCGCATCGATAGCAGCAGCCGACTCGGTGGTGTGCTGATGCAAGGGCATTGCAACGGCGAAGCGTTCAGCGCGCAGATCGAACGCAGCGGCAACGCCAACCCGCTGGCGATCCGCATCAGCCACAACGGCGCCCGCATCGACACCCTGGTGCTGCTGCCGCGTTCGGCCGAACTGTTGAAGCTGATGCCGCACAAGCCGCCGCCCGACTTCAGCAAGTTTCTGCTGTCGCCAATGCCGGGGCTGCTGGTGAAGCTGCTGGCCGAACCTGGGCAAACCGTGGTGGCCGGCGAGCGGCTGGCCGTGATCGAGGCCATGAAGATGGAGAACATTCTGGTCGCTGCCAGCGACGGCACCGTGGCCGAGGTGCTGGCGCAGCAGGGCGAGATCCTGGCTGTCGACCAGCCGATCCTGCGATTCGACTGAACTCAGGGGACCACCATCGCCATGCAGCCGAAGCCTTTCCGCATTCTGGGCATTCAGCAGGTCGCGATCGGCGGCCCCGACAAAGCGCGGTTGAAGTCGCTGTGGGTCGACGTGCTGGGGCTCACCGTCACGGGCACGTCGGTCAGCGAGAGCGAGAACGTCGACGAGGACATCTGCACACTTGGGAGCGGAGCACACGCGGTCGAAATCGACCTGATGCAGCCGCTGGACCCGGCACGCAAACCAGCGGTGCACATCCCCCCGCTGAACCACGTCGGGCTGTGGGTCGACGACCTGCGCCAGGCCGTTGAATGGATGACGCAGCAGGGTGTGCGCTTTGCGCCGGGCGGTATCCGCAAGGGCGCCGCTGGTCACGACGTCTGCTTCGTGCATCCGAAGGGCAACGAAGCGGCGCCGATCGGCGGCGAGGGCGTGTTGATCGAGTTGGTGCAGGCGCCGCCGGAGGTAATCGCGACGTTGGGATGAAGGGGTGAGTCAGGGTCTTCCCTAGAATCGAGCGCGGTTGTAAGACGCCGGATGGCTCTGGCGCCTACCCCCACTCACCCACCCTAACGCAGAGGAGCCCTCTTGAAGCAATTCCGTCCTGCCTGTCTCGCCCTGGCTTCCTTCGCTTGCGCGGTCAGCGCCCACGCCCAAGTCAAGACCGACAACCAATGGCGTGGCACCGGTGGCCTGGCCGCCGCGTATACCTCTGGCAACTCCGACACCAGCTCGCTGGCGCTTACGGGCGATCTGACGAAGGCCACGCTGGCCGACAAAATCAGCTTCGGCGCGAACTACAACTACGCCCGCAGCAAGGCCGAAGGGGTTCGCACCACCACGGCCGACAAGTGGAGTTTGCTGGGGCAATACGACTACAACCTGGGCCAGCGCACGTACGCCTTCGGAAAACTGGGTTTCGAGGGCGACAAGGTGATCGACCTGACCCTGCGCTCGACCGTCGGCGCCGGTGTCGGCTACAAGGTCATCGACACCGACACCACTTCGTTCAACGTCTTCACCGGCGTCGGTTATTCGCGCGACAAGTACGACACGGTCCAGACCATCAACGACCGCACCAGCCAGAATTTTTCGCGCGCCAGCCTGCTGTTCGGTGAGGAGTCCTCGCACAAGCTCAGCGACACCACCAGCTTCAAGCAACGCCTGGAGTATTCGCCGGGCTTCACCGGGGACAAGGCGCAGATCGCCAAACTCACGGCCGGGCTCAGTGTCTCGATGACGCAGGCGCTGGCGCTGACCGTTGGCCTGGTCGATACCTATAACAGCAAGCCCGGTATCGGGCGCAAGCAGAACGACGTGAGCGTGCTCACCGGTATCAGCTACAAACTCGGCGCAAATTGATCGGCCCCCAGGCTCGCTAGCGCTCGCTGCCCCCCGAGTGGGATGCTCCGCTGACGGCCCGGCGAAGCCGGTTCCGCGGCGGGTGACTTGGCCGACGTCTACGTGCGGCGATTTCCGCGCCACAATCCAAAGTTGGAACCTATGCCATGACACCACGCACCCTCTACGACAAGCTCTGGGACGAACACGTCGTTCACACCGAGGACGACGGCACGACCGTGCTCTACATCGACCGTCATCTGGTGCACGAGGTCACGAGCCCGCAGGCCTTCGAAGGTTTGCGCATGGCGGGCCGTAAGGTTTGGCGTACCAGCTCTATCGTGGCCACGGCCGACCACAACACGCCCACCACCGGCTGGTCCGACGGGTACGACGGCATCCGTGACCCGATCAGCCGGTTGCAGGTCACCACGCTCGACACCAATATCCGCGCTTCGGGCTCGGCCGCTTACTTCCCGTTCCTAGACCAGCGCCAGGGAATCGTCCACGTGATCGGCCCCGAGAACGGCGCCACCTTGCCGGGCATGACCGTGGTCTGCGGTGATTCGCATACCAGCACCCACGGCGCTTTCGGAGCGCTTGCACATGGCATCGGTACCAGCGAGGTCGAGCATGTGATGGCCACGCAGACTCTGCTGGCCAAGAAGGCCAAGAACCTGCTGGTGCGAGTGGAAGGTGCTCTCGGACGCGGCGTCACTGCCAAGGACCTGGTGCTGGCCGTGATCGGCCGCATCGGCACTGCGGGCGGTACCGGCTCGACCATCGAATTCGCCGGCTCTGCCATCCGCAGCTTGTCGATGGAAGGCCGCATGACGGTCTGCAACATGGCCATCGAAGCCGGTGCCCGCGCTGGCTTGGTCGCAGTCGACGACAAGACCATCGCCTACGTCAAGGGCCGGCCTTTCGCGCCCGGCACCGACCCGAAGTCCCACCGCTTCGTCGGTGGTCCCGAATGGGATACGGCCGTGGCGCATTGGCACACGTTGCATTCCGACCCCGGCGCGCAGTGGGATCAGGTGGTCGAGATCGATGCCGCCACCATCGCACCGCAAGTCACCTGGGGCACCAGCCCGGAAATGGTGGTTTCGGTCGAAGGCCGCGTGCCCGACCCCGAGAAGCTGAAGGATGCCTCGCAGCGCGGCGCTGTGGAGCGCGCGCTGGCTTACATGGGCTTGCAGCCCAACAAGCCCATCACCGATATCCGCATCGACAAGGTCTTTATCGGCTCCTGCACCAACAGCCGCATCGAAGACCTGCGTGAAGCCGCCGCCGTGGTGCGCCAGGTCGGCGGCAAGGTCGCGGCCAACGTGAAGCTGGCGATGGTGGTGCCGGGTTCAGGGCAGGTCAAAGCGCAAGCCGAAGCCGAGGGCCTGCACACCGTGTTTCGCGGGGCCGGCTTCGAATGGCGCGAGCCGGGCTGCAGCATGTGCCTGGCGATGAACGCCGACCGGCTGGAGCCGGGTGAACGTTGCGCCAGCACCAGCAATCGCAATTTCGAAGGGCGCCAGGGTGCCGGCGGCCGAACCCATCTCGTGAGCCCCGCCATGGCCGCAGCCGCGGCACTGAGCGGACATTTTGTCGACGTGCGCCGACTGGCGTGATTTTTCAACCCCGGAGAGAACCACCATGAAAAGAACCCTTGCATTGCTCATGACCACCGCCTACGCCGCGATGCTGCTGTCGGCCTGCAACACGATGGCCGGCGCCGGCCAGGACGTGCAAAAGGCCGGCGAGAAGATCGAGGACAGCGCGAAGAAGAAATAGGGCTCCCAAGACGACTTTGCCGTCGCCCCCCAAGGGGGAGCAAAAAAGCTTCGGACGGCCGAGCGCTTGTTTGGGCCCCCAAGACGGCTGCGCCGTCGTCCCCCCGAGGGGGAGCAAAAAAAGCTTCGGGCGGCCGAGCGCTTTTTTGTTTCCCGCTGCGGCCTAATACGAGTATTCAGCCAAAGCCATGACCCCTTTCACCGTTCACCAAGGCCTGGTGGCGCCGATGGACCGCGACAATGTGGACACCGACGCCATCATCCCGAAGCAGTTCCTGAAGTCGATCCATCGGTCGGGCTTCGGACCGAACCTGTTCGACGCCTGGCGCTACCTGGACCCCGGTGAGCCCGGGCAGGACCCGAAGCAGCGCAAGCCGAACCCCGACTTCGTGCTCAACCAGCCGCGCTATCGAGGCGCTTCGATCCTGCTGGCGCGGCAGAACTTCGGTTGCGGGTCGAGCCGCGAACATGCGCCCTGGGCGCTGGACCAATACGGCTTTCGCGTGCTGATCGCGCCCAGTTACGCCGACATCTTCTTCAACAACTGCTTCAAGAACGGCCTGCTGCCGATCGTGCTGTCGACGTCTGAAGTGGCGACGCTGTTCGACGCGGTGCAGGCTTTCCCGGGCTACACGCTGACAGTCGATCTGCCGCGGCAGGTGGTCGTCAAGCCCGACGGCCACGAACTCGCATTCGAGATTGAGCCTTTCCGCAAGCACTGCCTGGTCGGGGGCTTGGACGACATCGGATTGACGCTGCGTCACGCCGACAAGATTCGCGCGTTTGAGGCCGAACGCCTCGCGCGCATGCCGTGGCTGGCGCACACCGAAGCCGCCTGATCGATGCCCATGAAGATCGCCATCCTGCCCGGAGACGGCATCGGCACTGAAATCGTTGCGGAAGCGGTGCGGGTGTTGAAGCTGCTGGAACTGCCGCTCGAACTCGAGACCGCGGCCGTCGGCGGTGCCGCTTATGAAGCCAGCGGCCACCCACTGCCGGACGCCACGCTGCAGCTCGCGAAGTCTGCCGATGCGATTCTGTTCGGCGCGGTCGGCGACTGGAAGTACGACAAGCTGGAACGCGCGCTGCGGCCTGAGCAAGCGATCCTGGGGCTGCGCAAACAGCTCGGCTTGTTCGCTAACTTCCGCCCGGCGCTGTGCTACGAGCAACTGACGCAGGCCAGCAGCCTGAAGCCCGAGTTGGTGGCAGGGCTCGACATCCTGATCATTCGCGAGCTCACTGGCGACATTTACTTCGGCAAGCCGCGCGGCCGCCGCGCCGCACCGGACGGGCCTTTCGAAGGCAGCGACGAAGCTTTCGACACGATGCGCTACAGCCGCCCCGAAATCGAGCGCATCGCGCATGTGGCGTTCGGCGCTGCGCGGCAGCGGGCAAAAGGCAGGAGCGGAAAGACTGCAAAGGTCACGAGCGTCGACAAGGCCAACGTGCTGGAAACTTTCCAGTTCTGGCGCGACGTGGTCACCGAAGTTCACGCCGACTACGCCGACGTAACGCTCGAGCATATGTACGTCGACAACGCCGCGATGCAATTGGTCAAGGCGCCCAAGAGCTTCGACGTGCTCGTCACCGGCAACATGTTCGGCGACATCCTGTCCGATGAAGCGGCGATGCTCACTGGCTCGATCGGCATGTTGCCTTCGGCCAGCCTGGACCAGCATGGCAAGGGCCTGTACGAACC
Source organism: Pseudomonadota bacterium (assembly GCA_030853725.1). Lineage (GTDB taxonomy): Bacteria > Pseudomonadota > Gammaproteobacteria > Burkholderiales > Burkholderiaceae_C > Rubrivivax. The sequence goes on from JALYUN010000207.1 coordinate 5,695, forward strand.
CAGCCACGGCAGTGCGCCCGACATCGCGGGCAAGGGCGTGGCCAACCCGCTGGCCACGATCCTCTCCGCTGCGATGATGTTGCGCTACACGCTGAAGCAGCCCGAAGCCGCCGACCGCATCGAAGCAGCTGTCCAGTCGGTGCTGGCTGCCGGCTTGCGCACTGCCGACATCTGGAGCGTCGGCACGACGAAGGTCGGCACCCGAGCGATGGGCGATGCGGTCGTTGCGGCGATGGTGGGCAAGACCGCCGGCAAGCAGATCACCACCACGACCTAGCGTCGCCGGATCGTCTCGCCCTTCGGACCCCGGCGAGACCAGCCGGACGGTAGAACAGGGGGACCGCAGACCAGCAAACAGGCGAATCAAGATGGCACTCTCAACGAATCCCCGCGTGGGTCTGGTCGGATGGCGCGGCATGGTCGGCTCGGTGCTGATCGAACGCATGCGCGCCGAAGGCGACTTCGCGTTGATCGAGCCGGTGTTCTTCAGCACCAGCAATGCCGGCGCTGCGTTACCGACGGCGATAGCCGACTTGGCGCAGAACGACTCGACGCTGTACGACGCCAGCGACATCGCAGCATTGAAGTCGTGCGATGTCGTCATCACCGCACAGGGGGGCGATTACACCAAGGCTACCCACCCGAAGCTGCGCGCGGTGGGTTGGAAGGGCATCTGGATCGACGCGGCGAAAACGCTGCGCATGAACGACGACGCGGTGATCGTGCTCGACCCGGTCAATCGCGCGGTGATCGAAGACGCCTTATCGCGCGGCGTGAAGGATTACGCCGGCGGCAACTGCACCGTGAGCTGCATGTTGATGGGCGTGGGTGCGCTCTTCAAGGCCGACCTGGTCGAGTGGATGGCGGCCACCACCTACCAGGCCGCCAGCGGCGGTGGGGCCCAGCACATGCGCGAATTGCTGACCCAGTTCGGTACCCTGAACGCCGCCGTGCGCCCGCTGCTGGACAACCCGGCCAGCGCCATCCTCGAAATCGACCGCCAGGTCGCCGCTACGCAGCGCGGCCTGCCGGCCGAAGACGTCCAGCACTTCATGACGCCACTGGCCGGCAGCCTGATCCCGTGGATCGACGCCGACCGCGGCGACGGCACCAGCCTGGAAGAGTGGAAGGGCGGCGCCGAGACCAACAAGATCCTCGGCCGCGGCCCGGGTTTCGGCAGCGCCGCAAAGCCCGCGATACCGATCGACTCGCTTTGCGTGCGCGTCGGTGCCATGCGCTGCCACAGCCAGGCGCTGACGATTCAGCTCAAGCGCGACGTGCCACTGGCCGAGTTGGAGCAATTGATCGCGGCCGACAACGAATGGGTGCGGTTCGTACCCAACACCCGTGAAGCCACGGTACGCAGCCTGACGCCGGTGGCCGTGACCGGCACGATGGACATCGCAGTGGGCCGGCTGCGCAAGCTGGCACTCGGGCCCCGCATGATCGGCGCCTTCACCATTGGCGACCAGTTGCTGTGGGGTGCGGCCGAGCCGCTGCGGCGTATGTTGCGGATCGTTCTGGCGCATTGACCCGGGGCGCGCGTCGTTGCCTGACTGCAACAGCGTGCGTTGATGCCAGAAACAATGCATTTCCCCGGCAATCATCAGCTTTTGCCTTAGCTTGTCAGCCTATATGCTTGTTGTCGTTGTGCTTTTCGACCAGAGAGTGGGTTGCGTGCCTGCTTGAAGTTGCGGTTGAAACGGTGCAACGCCACTGCGATCGACTCGGTCGATCAACAGATGGCGAACATGTACAGCGGCCGGTGTGCGCCGCGTCAGCAGGGGATCAAGCTTGAAACATCGATCGAACGACGTTGGGCGCTTCGCGCTGCACGCGGTGGCATTTGCTGCTGCCTGTTTGTGGGTCGGCGACGCCAGCGCCCTCGGGCTCGGCCGGCTCAGCGTGACGTCGGCCCTGGGTGAATCGCTGAAAGCCGAGGTCGACGTCACCAGCATCACGCCCGAGGAAGCCTCGTCGTTGGCTGTCAAGGTGGCCGCGCCCGACGCTTACCGCGCCGCCGGTGTCGACTACAACAATGTGCTGCCTTCGACCCAGGTGCGACTGATGCGCCGGCCCGACGGTCGCAGTTTCCTGCGGCTGTCCAGCGACCGTGCGGTGCTGGAGCCCTTCGTCGACGTCATCATCGAAGCCACCTGGTCCACGGGCCGGCTGGTGCGCGAATACACGATGCTGTTCGACCCGCCGTCCGCCCGCATGGCGCAGGCGCCAGCCGCCGCTGCCGCGCCCGTGTTGACGCCGCAGTCG
>JALYUN010000220.1 GCA_030853725.1 Pseudomonadota bacterium
TGCCAGCCGAAAGGCAGCGACCGGCAGGGAGCGTGGGGGCCTCATTCACTCTGCTGCAGGCGCCACATGTGGGCATAACGGCCGTCCTGCGCCATCAGCGCTGCATGCGGCCCGCGTTCGACCACGCGGCCGGCTTCCAGCACCACGATCTCGTGCGCGTCGACCACGGTCGACAGCCGGTGCGCGATCACGAGTGCGGTCTTGCCGCGTGCCGCACTGCGCAGCTCGGCCTGGATCGCGCGCTCGTTGGCCGAATCCAGCGCCGAAGTGGCCTCGTCGAAGATCAACACCGGCGGGTTCTTCAAGAGGGTGCGCGCAATCGCAACGCGCTGCTTCTCACCGCCCGAGAGCTTCAGCCCACGCTCGCCCACTTTCGTGTCGTAGCCCTTCGGCGTGGCGGCGATGAAGTCGTGGATGTGCGCTGCGCGAGCCGCGCCTTCGACCTCGGCGCGGGTGGCGCCTGGCCGGCCGTAGGCGATGTTGTATTCAACCGTGTCGTTGAACAGCACCGTGTCCTGCGGCACGATGCCGATCGCTTGCCGCAGGCTCGCCTGCGTCACGCTGCGGATGTCCTGGCCGTCGATCGTGAGGTGACCGCTATCGATATCGTAGAAGCGGTACAGCAGCCGTGCCAGCGTCGACTTGCCGGCGCCTGACGGCCCCACCACGGCCACCGTCTTGCCAGCTGGAATTTCGAAGCTGACGTGGTGCAGGATCGGCCGGTCGGGTTCATAGGCGAAGCTCACGTCGTCGAAGCGGACCACACCCTGTGGCACTTGCAGCGAAGCGGCGCCAGGCTCGTCGTCGATCTCGCGGTTGCGGTCCAGCAGCGCGAACATCTTTTCCAGGTCCGTCAGCGACTGTTTGATCTGCCGGTAGATCGCACCCAGGAAGTTCAGCGGGATGTAGATCTGGATCATGAAAGCGTTGACCATCACCAGGTCGCCGATCGTCAGCCGCCCGGCAGCCACGCCTTCAGTGGCGCGCCACAACATGGCCACCAAGGCGATCGCGATGATCACCTGCTGGCCGCTGTTGAGCAGGCTCAACGTGCTCTGGCTCTTCAACGCGGCACGGCGCAGCGCTTCCAGGTTGACGTCGTAACGGCCGGTTTCGAAGTCTTCGTTGTTGAAGTACTTGACGGTTTCGTAGTTCAGCAAAGAGTCGATGGCGCGCGAATGCGCGGTGGAATCCATTTCATTCATCTGCACCCGGAATTTGGTGCGCCATTCGGTGATGCTGACGGTGAAGCCGATGTAGAACACCAGCGCGATTACCGTGATCCAGGCAAAGCCGGCGTCGAACTTGACAGCCAGCACGGTCAGCACCATGCCCACTTCGATCAGCGTCGGGAAGATGCTGTAAAGCGACGAGCTGATGAGTGCCTGCACGGCTCGGGTGCCGCGTTCGATGTCGCGCGTCATGCCGCCGGTCTGGCGTTCCAGGTGAAAACGCAGGCTCAGCGCATGCAGATGGCGAAACACCTGCAAGCTGATGCTGCGCGCGGTGCCTTCGGTGGCCTTGGCGAAGATCAATTCACGCAGTTCGGTGAAGAGCGACGTGGTCAGCCGCAACACGCCGTAAGCGAACAGCAGCGCCACCGGCACCACCACCAGCGCGGCCGGGTCGGTCGCCTTGATGTTCATGGCGTCGACCAGTCGTTTCAGCAACAGGGGCACGCCGACGTTGGCGACCTTGGCACCAATCAGGAACACGAGTGCGATGCCCACGCGGTAGCGATACCGCCACAGGTAGGGCAGCAGGCGCGCCAGCGTGCCCCAGTCGGAACGCGGCGTGCCGGGCGCAGCCGGCGCAACGCCCGCTGGTTCGTTCAGAGCCGCGGCGGTGTGTTGCATCCGGCTTCAGGCGGCATGGTGGGCATTGGATAAAGTGGCGTTCAACGACATGCGGCGATTGTCACCGCGGCGCTTTATCCCGACAGGCATCCCATGAAAGACACCCAAGCATCCTCGCTCAGTTCGCCATTGCATCCGCTGCGCCTGCCGTCAGGCCGGGAACCGGTGCTGCGAGTGATGCCGCTGCCAGCCGATGTGAATGCCAACGGCGACATCTTCGGCGGCTGGATCATGGCGCAGGTGGACCTGGCGGGCGCGGTGCTGCCTTCACGCATTGCCAAAGGGCGTATCGCCACGGTGGCCGTCAACCAGTTCATCTTCAAGCAGCCGGTTTCACTCGGTGACCTGCTGAGTTTCTATGCCGACGTGACGCGCATCGGCACCACTTCGATCAGCGTGCATGTGGACGTCTATGCCGAACGCAATCCCGCCGATCTGCAGGTGGTGAAGGTGACCGAGGCCGACCTGACGTATGTCGCCATCGACGCCGCCGGCCAGCCGCGCAAGCTGCCGCCGAGGCCCGCTACTTGAACAGGCCCTTGAGCCCGCCCTTCAGCTGGTCCCTGAGTTGATCTTCCAACTGACGTTTTGGCGACTGCGGTGACGAAGCCGCTGCGTCGCTGCTTTCACCACGACCGCCACCGAGCAGCTCGCCGAGCTTGTCGTTCAGCTTCTCCTTGAGCTGGTTCTCGACCGCTTTGGCAGCCACCTGCGACCACAGGATCTTCCATTCGATGGCGTCGAAGGGCCCCGTCAGCCGCACCGGCACGGTCACACCCTTGAGCATGTCGAGGTCGGCGCCGCCCTGTCCCTTGGCCGACCCGATCACGGTAGCGCGCGCGGTGTAGTCGATGCGGCTCTTGCCGATGTCGAACAACCCGTCGCCGCCGATGCGCAGGAACGGGCTCTTCAGTTCGAGGTCGTCACTGCGGGCGACGCCGCGGTCGATGGTGGCGCTGACATTCAAGGCCGAGAAGTCGGTCTTCTCCGATGCATTGGCACGCGCCTCGGCGTCCGGCTTGCCACCGAAGATGGCCTTGGCGTTGCGCAGCGCTTGCGCCAGGTTGAAGCCTTTGACGGCGCCGTCACGCACGTTCAGCCGGGCCGTACCGGACAGCGCGCTGCGCAAGGCGCCGAGCGTGCTGCCGCCCGTGCGCAGGTCGGCAGTCACCTGGCCGGTTCCCGACAACAAATCCTTGTCGGCCACGTTCTTCAGCAGCGCGGCCACGTCGACCCCATCGGCCTTCAAGTCGACCGCAATGCGGTTGCTGCCGGCCTCGGCCTTGCCGCTGGCACTGAGGCTGCCGCCCCAGGCCCGGCCGGTGAGCGAGGGCACGGTCAGCTTGCCGTTGTCCAGCGCCGCTTCGACGCGTGCATCGTCGACGCGGTATTGCCTGAACTTCAAGACGCCGGCCGAGAACATGAACTGGCCGTCGACGCTCTTCAGGCCCGACAGGTCGACCGGCGTCTCTGCCGGTGCCGCCGCCGTGGTCGTGGCAGGCTTCTCGGGGCCCATCAAGCTGTTCAGGTCCAGGCTGTCGAAACGGCCGGTGGCTGCAATGCGCGGAACGGTTCCAGACAAGACAGCGCTGCCATTGCTTTCGAAACGGTTGGCGTTCAGCGTTCCCTGCAGGTCCCAACCTGCCGATGCAGCGGGTTTCTCGGCGGGTCCGGTGTCGATGTGCAGCCGGCCCTTCAACGCTACCTTCAAGGGCGCCAGGCCCGGGTCGTTCAAGGTCGCCGCCAGCATCAGGTTGTCGAACACCGCGCCGGCTGGCGCCTTGCTGCCGGTGCTGACCTGCAAATCGCCCGACAGCCGACCCACCAGCTTGCGCAGACCTTGGGTCGCGTCGATATCGAGCTTCACGCCGGGCAGCTTGATGGCATCGAACTGGCCGCTGGGTGCGGCCGACTGGAAGCTGGCCTTGACCGTGTTTAGGCCGCTCAGCTCGAAACTGCCAGACAACGCGCCACCCGCAATCTGCTGCCCGTCGACCATCAGCTTCGACCACGCGAGCGCCAACGTGAAAGGACTGGCGCCTTGCTGACCCGCCAGCGCGGCTTTCAGATTCTGCAGTTCGACGCGCTGGGCCGCCGGGCTCAGCAACACCTGTTCCAGATCGATCGTGGACGCCGCCAGGTGCGTGTCACCCAGCGTGGCGGCCTGCAGTGCCAGCTTCAGCGGACCGGCCTGCAAGGCACGCCCGTCCCAGGCCAAGTCGCCGGCCAAGGTCATCGCCAGTCCCTTGACAGCGCCCGCGTCGCCGTTGATCGCCAGCGCAAGACCACTCATCGAGACTCCGTTCTTGCGCAGGTCGACACTGAGCTGACCACTGCCGTCGATCTTCAACGCCGCCACCTGCGGCCGGCTCAATTGCAGCGAAGCCTTGACGGTGATCGGCGTGACGCGACCCGGTGCCAAGCGGCCCGAGGTGAAGGACTGCAGCTCTAACTGCCCTTGCAGCGGCGCCATTTCGTCGCGCACCCGCACGCGCACGTTGTCGAGCTGGACCGCGCTGACATCGAAAGCCAGCGCCGAGCCGGTGGCCGACGAAGCCGACGACTCGGCCGACGGCGGCACGTCTTCGGTGGCAACGAGGTCGTCGATGTTGCGCACGCCCTTGGCGTCGCGCAGATAGGCGGCCTCGACGCCGCTGGCGCTGACCTGGTCGATCACGAGTTGCTTGCGCAGCAGTGGCAGCATGCTGACGGACAACTCGGCCTGGTCGACCGAGAGGAAGCGGTCAGCGCTGTTGACCTCGCTCAGGCTGACCTTGGAAACCTTGACCGCCAACCGCGGAAAAACCTTCAACTCGACCGGGCCGGCGATCACCAGCGTGCGCTGGTGGGTGTCGCGCATCCAATCCACTGCCAGGACTTTGTAGCGGTTGGCGTCGAAGGTGGCGATCAGCACACCAGCGGCGATGACCAGCAGCAGAAACAAGCCACCCACCGCAAACAGGGTGCGGCGAAGCCACGGATTGCTGCGGGTTAGAACCATGACCGAAGCCTAACGCAGTCGCTTGTCTTCTGAGAAAACGCACGGCCGCTCCGAAGTTTTCTCATCCCCCTCGGGGGGGCGGCGGCACCGCCGCCTTGGGGGCCGCTTTCAACTCCAGCACGGCTTCGGGAACGGCGCGGCTGAGTGCGTCGCAGATTGCGCGGTCTTCGGTGTCGGCCCCGGGTGCGGTCTTCGGGCCGATGCCACCGCCAAGCGCGACGATCGGCTCGGCGGTCGTGGTGTCGATGACGCCGTCCCAGGCCGAAGGCAGCAAGTCCACCGCCTGCAGAAAGCCGGTGCACCAGTCGCGCGCGTCGACCCATTCGTCGGCGCCTTGTTCCGCGATGCTGAAGATCGGCTCCCAGTCCTGGGGCGTTTTTTCGAGTTGCTCGGCCAGATGGCGCAGGTGGCGCAGCACCAGCACCACCGTGGCCTTGCGCTGCCGCCGGCTCTGGAACGGCGCCGGATCGGGTTCAGTGTCACCGCCCCAGATGAGCGGCAACCATTCGTCGCTCGGGAGCGTGCCCATCACTTCGGGCGGCAGCACCAGCAGAGCGGTGAGGTAGCCGTCGAGCCCGTCCAGCGACATCGCGTCGTGCTCAAAGAAACCCTGCAGCAGACCATCCAAACCGTCGAGTTCGGCTGCGGTTAGCGGCGTCAGCGACGAGCCGGGGTCGTAGTTCGGGTAAGCCATCAAACCAGCCATCAATCCAGGAAGAAGTCAGGAATGAACTTGGTCGTGCCCGACACTACCGCGTAGGGATCCAGGTCGGTGATGCCGTGCGCGGCCAGCAGCTCGTCGTCGATATAGAAGTTGCCCGAATGCGTGGCCGCTTGACTGCTCAGGATCAAGTAGGCGGCGTCGGCCAGGATCTCAGGCTTGCGACACCGCTTCAGGTCCACGCCCGGAATCATCTGCAGGGCCGCCGTGGCGATCGCCGTGCGTGGCCACAGGCTGTTGACGCCGATACCGTGCGGCTTGAATTCAGCGGCATGGCCGAGCGTGCATTCGCTCATGCCGTACTTGGCCATCGTGTAGGCCACGTGGTTCTTGAACCAGTGCGGCTTCATCGACAGCGGCGGGCTCATGTTCAGCACGTGTGGATTGCGGCCCTTCTGTGCGCTGGCCATCAGGTGCGGCAGGCACTGCTGGGTGCACAGGAACGTGCCACGCACGTTGACGCCGAACATCAGGTCGAAGCGCTTGATGGGCGTGTCCGCCGTCGGTGTCAGGCTGATGGCGCTGGCGTTGTTGACCAGGATGTCGATGCCCCCGAAACGTTCGACCGCCGCCTGCACCGCAGTGGCCACGGCGGCTTCGTCGCGGATGTCGGTCTGCACCGGCAGCGCGTGGCCGCCGGCGGCTTCGATCTCGGCCGCCGCGCTGGCCAGCGTGCCGGGCAGCTTCGGATTCGGCTCGACCGTCTTGGCCAGCAGAACGATATTGGCGCCGTCCTGCGCGGCGCGCAGCGCAATCGCCAAGCCGATGCCGCGGCTGGCGCCGGTGATGAGCAGGGTTTTGTCCTTGAGCTTCATGGCATTCAAAACTTCGAAAAGTCCGGCCTGCGTTTCTGGAAGAAGGCCTGGAAGGCTTCCTTGGCTTCGGGGCTCTGCAGCCGGCGCGCGAAGATGCCGCCTTCGGTGCGAATCACCGTATCGAGTTGCTCACGCTGTGGTGCGCGCAGCAGTTGTTTGGCTTCGCGCACGGCACCCGGCGGCAGGCTGTTGAAACGTTCGGCCACGCGACGCGCGTGGTTGACGACTTCGGCCGCCGGCAGCACCGCGTTCGCGATGCCGCACTCCACCGCTTGCTCGCCCGTAAAGGGGTCGCCCAGCAGGAGTTTTTCGGCCGCACGGCGGTGGCCCATCAATTGCGGCAGCACCAGACTCGATCCGAATTCGGGCACCAGGCCGAGCGCAACGAACGGCACGGCAAGCCGCGCTTCGTCGCTGACATAAACGAAGTCGCAGTGCAGCAGCATGGTGGTGCCGATGCCGACCGCCGCGCCGGTGACGGCCGCGACAACCGGCTTGTCGAAATCCAGCAGCGCCTGCATGAAGCGGAACACCGGTGAGTCCATGTTGTCGCTGGCCTGACCGGGCGGCCGCTTCATGAAGTCGTCGATGTCGTTGCCCGAAGTGAAGATCCCGGGCTGCCCGGTGATCAGTACCGCCCGCACGGTCTTGTCTTCCTTCGCGCCATTCAGCGTGTCGGTCATCGTCTGGTACATCTCGACGGTGAGTGCGTTCTTCTTCTCGGGCCGCGCGATCTCGATCAGCGCGACGCCGTTGTGGATGCCGGTCTTGATGCTCATTGCAGTGGTCTCCTTCAAACGCGTTCGATGATGCCGGCTGCGCCCTGGCCCATGCCGATGCACATCGTCACCATGCCGTACTTCAGCTTGTGGCGTTGCAGCGCGTGGACCACGGTGGCAGCGCGGATCGCACCGGTGGCGCCCAGTGGGTGGCCGAGCGCGATGGCGCCGCCCATCGGGTTGACCTTGGCTGGATCGAGCCCCAACGTGTTGATCACCGCCAGCGACTGCGCCGCGAAGGCCTCGTTGAGTT
>JALYUN010000242.1 GCA_030853725.1 Pseudomonadota bacterium
GGTCGCTCGTCTGGGCAGCATGGCGCGGGCTGCCGAGTCGCTGCACCTGACCCCGCAGGCGATCTCGATGCAGATCAAGGAACTGGAATCGAAGGTCGGGATGCCGCTGTTCGACCGAGTCGGCCGCAACGTGTCGTTGTCGACGGCGGGCGAGTACTTTCTGATGCACGCGCGAAGGATGCAAGCCGCGCTGAAGGACGCCGAAAACGAGATGGCGCGGTTGCAGCAGGTCGAATCTGGCCTGCTGACGATCGGGATGGTCAGCACGGCCAAGTATTTCGTGCCGCACCTGCTGGCTCGTTTTCACCGGGAGCGGCCGGGCGTCGACGTGCGGCTGCAGGTGTTGGGCAACCGTGAGCAACTCGTGGCGCTGATGAAAGACGGCGAGGTCGATCTGGCCATCATGGGTCGCCCGCCGCGCGAGATGGCCGCACGGGCCGAGGCCTTCGCCGCCCATCCGCTGGTGTTCGTGGCACCGCCGGATCATCCGTTGCTGCAGGTGTCGCAGGCACCGGTGTCGGCGCTGGCGTCGCACCCGCTGATCGTCCGCGAGCCAGGTTCGGGCACGCGCACTGCAATGGAGACCTTCTTCGCCGAGCAGCGCTTCGAGCCCCGTATCGCGATGGAGATGTCCAGCAACGAGACCATCAAACAGGCGGTGATGGCCGGCCTCGGACTGAGCTTCCTCTCGCTGCACACGGTCGGGCTGGAAATGAAGACCGGGCTGTTGAAGCTGCTGGACATCGCCGGTGCGCCAGTGATGCGCACCTGGCACGTGGTGCACCTGGACGCTAGGGTGTTGTCGCCTGTGGCCGAAGCGTTTCGCTACTTCCTGATTGAGGAAGGGCAGCGCTATCTGCGCGAGCATCACGGCAGCCCAACCAAGCTGGTGGCCTGATCGTTAGCCGTGAAGCGTCCCGCCACCGCCAAGGTCCACCGGAGCATCCCTAGCAGACAGGACTGCCGGTTGCACTCAAGATGGCGATTGACATTCATTCACCGGAGATCAGAGCTTGATTCGAATCCAACTGACCCGTCGCGTTCGACTGGCAACGGCGGTCCTCGTGGCCCTGACCGCCGCTGGACCTGTGCTCGCCCAAAACGCCAAGGCCCCTGCCGGCTTGCCGGCCACGCTGGCCTGGAGCGCCTACGACGTGGGCTCCGGTGGCTACAACCAGGCGGTGGCCATCGGCAACGCCATGAAGCAGCGCTACGGCGTGAACCTGCGCGTACTACCCGGCAAAAGCGACATCGCACGAACCTTGCCCGCACGGGAAGGCCAGGTGCAGTTTTCGGCCAACGGCGTCGGCGGCAGCTACCTGGCGCAAGAAGGCGTGTTCGAGTTCGGCGCCAAGTCCTGGGGGCCGCAGCCGATACGTGGCTTGCTGCTGAACAATTCCGACCAACTGCTGACGGTGGTGGCGGCCAAGGACAGCGGCGTCAAGACCGTGGCCGACCTGAAAGGCAAGCGCGTGGCCTGGGTCATCGGCTCGCCTTCGCTGAACCAGAACATCACCGCCATCCTGGCCTTTGCCAACCTGACGTGGGCCGACGTCAAGCGGGTCGACTTCGGCGGCTTCGGCGCTGCGATGGACGGCGTCGCCAACGGCCAGGCGGACGCGGCTTTCACCTCGTCGATCTCCGGCAAGGCCTATGCGCTGGCGAAATCGCCGCGTGGCATCGTCTACCCCGTCATTCCGCACGCCGACAAGGCGGGCTGGAAGCGGCTGAACGCCACCGCACCGTTCTTCATCCCGTTCATGGGCAGTGAAGGCGCCGACCTCGACAAGGACCACAAGGTCGAATCGGCCACCTACCCGTATCCGATCCTGATGACCTACGCCAGGCAGGACGCCGACAGCGTCTACGCCATGACGAAGGCCATGGTCGAAAGCTTCGACGATTACAAGACCGCGGCCCCGGGCAACGACGGCTGGGCCGTCGACCGCCAGAACTTCGCCTGGGTGATCCCGTTCCACGACGGCGCCATCCGTTACTGGAAAGAGAAGGGCCTGTGGAAACCCGAACACCAGGCCCACAACGACAAACTGGTTGAACGCCAGCAGGTGCTGGCAACAGCGTGGAAACAAGTCGTGGCGTCGAATCCGGCAGACGACAAGGCTTTCGAGACCGTCTGGCAGAAAACCCGCACCGACGCGCTCACCAAAGCCGGCTTCGAGCCTGGCGTGGCCACCTGGTAAGCCCGCCGCTTGCCTGAGCCGTCGTCCGACGCAGCCGTGGTCACCGCGGCCACGGTCGCCGCCACCACGCCCGAGAGCCGCCACCGGCAGCTTTCGGCGTTCTGGCGCGCCGTGGTCGTGGTCACTGGCGTGGCGGCCATCGCACTGGCGCTTAACAAAATCCAGAACCTGGGCTTCGGCGTCGGCTACACCCTGCTCGACAACGCTTACCTGTATCTGTTGTGCGCGCTGCTGGTGGGCACGGTGTTCCTGTTCCTGCCGGCCTCGTCACGCGCCAGGCAAGACGCGGTGCCATGGTACGACGCGCTGCTGTGGGCGCTCACGCTCGGCGTCTTCGCCTACTTCGCCTTCAACGCCAACGCGATCCTGCAGGAAGCCTGGGAATTCATGGCGCCGACCACGGCGGTCTGGGTCGCGGCCCTGGGCTGGGTGCTGCTGCTGGAAGCCACGCGCCGCGCCGGCGGAACTGCGGTGTTCGTGGTGGTGGCGCTGATCTCCATCTACCCGATCTTTGCGGCGCAGATGCCGGGGCCGATCGCCGGGCTGCCGCAGCCTTTCAGCACCACCGCGGCTTACCACTTCGCCAGCAGCGAGAGCGTGCTCGGCATTCCGATGCGAGCCTTCGGCGAACTCGTGATCGGCTTCGTCATGTTCGGCGCTGTTTTGCAGTACACCGGCGCAGCGCAGTTCTTCAACAACATCGCTTTTGCGCTGTTCGGCCGCGTGCGCGGCGGCCCGGCCAAGGTGGCGATTTTCGCCAGCGGGTTGATGGGCTCGGTCTCGGGCAGCGTGGTCAGCAACGTGCTGACCACCGGCGTGGTGACCATTCCCGCCATGAAGCGCATCGGTTTCTCACCTGCTTATGCCGGCGGGGTCGAAGCCTGCGCTTCCACCGGCGGCGTGCTGATGCCGCCGATCATGGGCGCCACTGCGTTCGTGATGGCTTCGTTCCTCGGCATTCCGTATTCGACGGTGGTCGTGGCCGCGCTGGTGCCGTCGCTGCTCTTTTACTTCGGGCTCTTCGTGCAGATCGACGGCTATGCGGCACGCCGCGGCTTGCGTGGCCTGCCGCGGGCCGAACTGCCGTCGATCAAGGCCACGCTGGCCGAAGGCTGGCAGTACATCTTCGTGTTCGCACTGCTGGTGTGGATGCTGCTGGTGCTGCAGCAGGAAGCGATCGCACCGTTCTGGGCCACGTTACTGCTGTTGATCATCAACCAACTGTGGCGCCGTCACCGTCTCAGTTGGAAGCGCAGCCTGGCGCTGCTGGAAGGGGTGAGCAAGTCGCTGGCCGAACTGGCAGCGCTGCTGGCCGGTGTGGGCCTGATCATCGGCGCGCTGTCGGTCACGGGCCTGGCAGGCACGCTGGCCAACGACCTGGTCTATCTGGCGGGCAACAACATCTATGTGCTGTTGGTGATGGGCGCCATCACCAGCTTCATCTTCGGCATGGGCATGACGATCACCGCCTGCTACATCTTCCTGGCGATCGTGTTGGCACCGCCGTTGATCGCGGCCGGCTTCGACCCGGTGGCGGTGCACCTCTTCATGATGTATTGGGGCATGGTGTCGTTCATCACGCCGCCAGTGGCGCTGGCGTCGTTCGTTGCCGCCGGCATCGCTGGTGCGCGGCCGGTGCAGGTGGGGCTGCAATCGATGCGCCTCGGCAGCACGATGTACTTCGTGCCCTTCTTCTTCGTCTTGAACCCGGCGCTGATCGGCCGTGGGGAGCCGTGGGACATTGCCATCGTGATCGTCACCGCGTTCATCGGCATCCTGCTGATTGCGTCCGCTTTTGAAGGTTATCTGGTCGGATTCGGCATGCTCGGCAAGCGCGCCCTTGGCCTGCTGGCGCGGGTATTGCTGTTCGCGGCCGGCATGGCGATGGCACTGCCGGGCGGCCGCGACATCGGGCTGTCGCATGCGCAACTGGCGCTAGCGGCCCTTCTGCTGGCAGCCGCCGCGATCGGTTTTGCGAAATGGAGCCACCACGCTCGTTGACGCTCGCTACCCCACCGTCGAGGGCGTCCACCCCCGGCCCGGCAAATCCGGATCCGAGGGGGAACGCCAGACCGGGCGCTACAGCTTCTTCGCGGATTTCTTTGCGGGGGCTGCGGCGGTCTTCTTCGGCGAGGCCACCGCACCGTTCTTGCTCAACAACGCATCCAGGTTCTTCGTGATCTCGGCCTCGATCGACTTGCTGAAAGCGCCGAGCAGGAACCCGAGCTTGGCCTTCAAGTCGAAATGATCGGCGGCGACCCATAGCCGACCGTCGACACCCGAGCGCTTGAATTCGACGGTGTCGCCCTCTTCACCTTCGACCACCGTGCAGTCC
>JALYUN010000268.1 GCA_030853725.1 Pseudomonadota bacterium
CAGTATTTCTGGGCCTTTCGCAACGAAGGCGCCTTTCATGAAAAGGTCACCAACACGATCCTCGCCGATCTGGTCGCGGCAATCGACCCCCGCTTCGTGCGCATCCACGCCGACTGGTTTGTGCGCGGGGGAATCCGCACCTATGTGACCGCGGAACACCGCAAGAAAGGCTGGAAGCCCCAGGCGCCGGTGCGGCTGCCGGGGGAATGACGGTGCTGCCATCGCAGGCTGCCAGGACAGCGGCTTTGGCTGCGATGGCTGCCCAAGCCGCGAACCGTCCTGCGTACCAGAAATATGCGGTTCGGGTCGAGCCCAGCGCCATCGACGGGCACGGCGCCTTCGCCGAAGAAGCGGTGCCCGCGCGGCGCAAGATCGGCGAGATTCGCGGCGAAAGCATCAGCGTGTCCGAAGCCCGCATCCGCGCCACCCGCAGCGAGCGGATCATGATCGTCGAGTTGTCTGCGCGGCGTGCCATCGACTTCAGCCGGTCGGCCGACCCGATGCGCTACACCAACCACAGCTGCCGTCCCAACGCTCGCTTGTGCATCCGACAGGGTCGGGTCGAGTTCTATGCCTTGCGCGCCATCGACCCCGGAGCCGAGATCACGGTCGACTACGGGGAAACGCACCACGAAGGGCGACTCGCCTGCCGATGTGGCGCGCTGGGCTGCAAAGGACGGCTGTAGGCCACCGCTGCGCCGGATAATCGCCGGCGATGAACCCGCTGTTGTCCCGCCTGCTTCCTTACCCGTTCGAGCGCTGGCGCGAACTGACCCGGGACGTGGTGCCCAATCCAGCGCTGCGTCCGATCAGCCTGTCGATCGGCGAGCCTCGCCACCCGGCGCCGGCACTTGTCGAATCCGCGCTGGTGCGGGCCTTGCCCATGTTGTCGTCGTATCCGGCCACGGTGGGCGAGCCGGCCTTGCGCGAAGCCATCGCCGCCTGGCTGTCACAGCGTCACCACATCCACGTCGACCCCACCGGGCAGGTGCTGCCGGTCAACGGTTCGCGCGAGGCGCTCTTCGCGCTGGCGCAAACCGTGATCGATCCGACCCGGTCCGGCGCGGTGGTGGTCTGCCCCAACCCGTTCTATCAAATCTACGAGGGCGCGGCGTTGCTGGCCGGCGCGACGCCGGTCTATGTGCCCAGCCTGCCCGACCGCAACTTTGCAGCCGACTGGGAGGCGGTCGACGAGGCCACCTGGGCGCGCACCCAGCTGCTGTACGTGTGTTCGCCGGGCAACCCCACCGGCGCGGTGATGGGGCTCGACGAATGGCGTCGGCTGTTCGACTTGAGCGACCGCCACGGCTTCGTGATCGTCAGCGACGAGTGCTATTCAGAAATTCATTTCGACGACGACGCGCCACCGCTGGGCAGCCTGCAGGCCGCGGCGCTGTCGGACCGCAGTGACTTTCGCAACCTGATCGCCATCGGCAGCCTGTCCAAGCGCAGCAGCGTGCCGGGACTGCGTTCTGGATTCGCAGCTGGCGACCGTGCCGTGATGCAGGCGTTCTCGCTTTACCGCACCTATCACGGCAGCGCGATGAGCGGACTGGTGCAACGCGCCAGCATCGCGGCCTGGAACGACGAGACCCATGTGCGCGAAAACCGCATGCTGTATCGCCAGAAGTTCGACGCGATGCTGCCACTTCTGCAACCGCTGCTGGACGTACGGCGTCCCGACGCTGGCTTCTACCTGTGGGCCGGGCTCACGCGACCGGGCTACGGCACAGCCGATGCCGCAGCACCGACCGACGAGATCGCGTGGGCCCGCGACCTGCTGGCTCAATACAATGTGGCGGTGCTGCCGGGCAGTCTACTGGCCCGTGACGGCCTTCAAGCCACCGACCCCGCTGCACCGCGCAACCCCGGTCGAGGACGCGTCCGACTGGCGCTGGTGGCGCCACGGGTCGATTGCATCGAAGCCGCCGAGCGAATCGCGGCTTTTGTCGGCGGGCTTCGGCCTCAACCCGGCGCACCGCTCATCCCCGAAGCCGTACTCCAGGAAAGCACGCCATGAACCCCAGTGC
>JALYUN010000270.1 GCA_030853725.1 Pseudomonadota bacterium
GCATGAAGCCTTCGCTGAGCATGAAGCCTTCGCTGAGCATGAAGCCTTCGCTGAGCATGAAGCCTTCACTGAGCGTGAAGCCTTCGCTGAGCATGAAGCCTTCGCTCGAGAGCTTGCCCTGGCCGCCAGTGATACCGAGTTGCATCGTCAGGCCGGCCCCGGCTTCGGCTCGGGCCATCAGGGTGGTCAGCGGTGTCAACAACGCAAGCGAAGCACCACCCGGCGTCTGCGCCACGCTGTCCAGCACCCGCACCCCAGCGGTCAGCAACGCTTGCAGCGGTGCCTGTCTTTCGATGATGCTGCTCGGGATCGCATTGGCGTCGATCCCGTTTTTGGGATCGGGCGCCAGGTAGCTGACCGTGCTGCGCAGCACGATTTGCCGCGCCCAGGTCAGTCCGGGGTCGTAGATCGGTTGCCACCGTGTGAACAGCGCCGTGCCACCGAGCAGGCGCGATCCGCCGGCCGTGATCATTCGGGACCAATTCAACATGCGCCCGTTGACGACCGAAGCCGCCATCGGCATCACCTGCCCCGGTGCCAGCAGGTTGTCGCCGGCCTTCAGCGTTCCAGCCGCCAGCGCCGCACCGATGTCGGTTCGAAGCGCCCGGGCCAGGCGCACGGCACCTTCGATGTTGATCTGCCCGGTGCCCTGCTCCAACAGGCCGGCGTTGGGCAACGGTGCGGCCGTGTATTGCAGGATCGCCTTGATAAGCGGCGCCGTCAGACCGGGGTTAGCTTGCAGCAGCAATGCGGCGGCGCCCGAGACTACCGGCGCGGCAACCGAGGTGCCGCTCAAGAGCATCAAAGCCTGGCCATTCGCCTGGTTGAGGCCGGGGATGGCAGTCAGCTGCGGATAAGTCCGCGACAGATAACTCCAACCTTTGAAGTCACCCTTCTTGTCGGCGCCCAGCGCTGCCACGATTCGGTTGCCGGGTGCCACCAGGTCGGGCTTGATCAGGTTGTCGGTCCAGCGCTTGCCGCTCGCCAGCAGGAAGCTGCCGCGGGTCGGGCCCCGCGAGCTGAAACCGGTCATCACGTCGTCGGCGCGGTCCGCGGTGCCCTTGGTATTCGACGCGCCGACGGTGATCACCGACGGATCGTGTCCCGGTGAGGAAACCGTGCCGTACACCGTTGCGCCCGAGACATCCTTGCCTGAATTGCCTGCAGAAGCCACTACCACCAGCCCGGCTTCGGTGGCGCTGCGTGCGGCGCGCGCCAGCGGCTCGGTGAGGAACGACTCGTTGGAAGCCGCACCGAGGCTCATGTTGACGATGCGAATGTTCATCAGCCGTGCCCGCTGGATCACCCAGTCGAGTCCGGCCAGCGTGTCGGCCATGTTGCCGACACCGCGTTCGTCCAGCACCCGAACGTCGTAGAGGTCGGCTGCCGGGGCGATGCCGCTGGAGTCGGGCGTCTGGTAGCCACCCGAGCCCGCTGCCACCGCAGCCACGTGCGAGCCGTGACCGTAGGCGTCGGGCAGTGTGGCGTCTGGCTTGTAGGGTTTCAGGTCGTCCTTGTACTTGCTGCCGTCGATGCTGGACTTGGTCGATGCCGAGTAGTCCTTGCCCTTGTCCCAACCACCCCCGCTGGCGCGGCGGCCGATTTCGACGAAGTCCACCACGGCCTTGACGCGCGTGTCACCTTTGCTGTCGAGGAAGCTGCGATGGCGGAAGTCGATACCCGAGTCGAGGATGGCGATGCCCACGCCGCGGCCGTCGTACGGCACGCCAGCGTTGGACACCACGCTCGGCTCGGTAGCGCCGGTGGCGGCTTGAAGCAGGCTGCCCTGGCGCCGGGTGGCCCGGTTCGGCGAGATCCCGAGCACGTCGGCGCGGGTGGCCAGCGGCGTCAGTGCCGTCGTCGGCACCATGGCCGACAAAGCGCGCACCGACAGGTAGTTGTAGAGCACCGAGCCGCCGCGGGCCAAGATGTCTTTCCGCAAATCGGCCAAGGCCGGGTCGCTGCTGGCAGCGTTGATCAGGACCTTGACCAAAACTTCACCCCCCTTCCCGGCCCGGGCCCATGTCACATCCGACCGCTTACCCAGCGACGCATTCGAAATGTTGCGCAGGTCGACCGCGATCTTCGGGCTGGTCACCGACTGGCCGAAGGCGGCGCCCATCAGCAGCAGACTGCCTGCGCATCCTGCTGTGCTGGCCATCAAGATTCGAACAACCAAGGCATTCAAGCGCATATTCACTCCCGGAGCGAATCGGACATTTCGAGACCCGTGCCCCCAAGTCGTTTCGGAGTACGGGCGATGTCGTGGTCTTCGGCCGGGCTTGCATCCACCTTGAGCGACCTGTTGGCAACTGAAGCGGCCCACCGTGCAAGACCGCACGAATCGGCGGCCGGTCGGCCGTGTTGCAACCATCGCCTGCGCTGACCGGTTGAGCCCGAGGAGTTAAGCGGGGTTCGCAGACGGCCAGATCAACAGCAGCGCTCGCTCATCGTCGACCTGTTCCAGATCGATAACCTCGCCAGCCTGAACCCGCTGCCAAGGCCCACCTTCTGCTGCAGCGGCGGCGTCGCGGCAGATGCGCAGCGCCTGCTTCCGGCCATCAAGGCGCAGCTCTACGTCGATGCGATTCCAGTGCGGCGGCAGGCAGGGGTGGAGCGTCAACTGTCGGCCCTCCAGCCGAACCCCGCAAATCGATTCGATCGCTGCGCGCTGCAGCCATGAAGCCGATCCGGTGTACCAGCTCCAGCCGCCGCGCCCGGCATAGGGCGGCTGACTGTAGATGTCGCCGGCGGCCACGTACGGTTCCAGCTCGTAGGCTTCGTGGGTTGCGTCTTCGGCGTTGCGGTGCGCCGGGCTCAGGCCCTTGAAGGTTCGCCAGGCCGCAGCGGCGTCGCCGAGCTCTGCGAACGCCATCAGCCCCCAGACCGCAGCATGGTTGTACTGCCCGCCGTTCTCGCGGATGCCCTCGGGATAGGCCTGGATGTAGCCGGCGCTGGGATCGGCCTGCGCCAGCGGGGGGTCCAGCAGCTTCAACAGCCGCAGCCCCGGGTCCCACAGCAATTGCTGCGCACTGGCCATGGCCTGGCGCGCACGATGCGGATCGCCTGCTCCAGACAGCACCGCCCAGGATTGGGCGATCAGATCGATCCGGCATTCGCGGTTGCTGGCCGAGCCGAGCGGACTGCCGTCGTCGAAGAAAGCACGCCGGTACCAGGCTCCGTCCCAGCCGTCGCGGTCCAGCGCCACCACGAGCGCCGCGCGCGCCGCGCGCCACCGTGTAGCCCGGGCGACTTCGCCACGCGACTCGGCCAGCGGCGCGTACTCGGCGATCACCTGACACAGGAACCAGCCGAGCCAGACCGACTCACCCCGCCCTAGGTGCCCGACGCGGTTCATGCCGTCGTTCCAGTCGCCGGTGCCCATCAGCGGCAGTCCATGGTCACCAGTGCGCAGGCTGTGGTCGATGGCGCGTGCGCCGTGTTCGTAGAGCGTGGCCGACTCGTCCGTCACATCGGGGATGCTGTACAGATCTTCCTTGCCCTCGGGCACCGGTGGGCTGCGCAGAAAGGGCTGCGACTCATCCAGCAGCATGGCATCGCCACTGCAGCGCACGCTGTGTGCCAACGCCAGCGGCAACCAGAGCAGATCGTCGCTCATATGGGTGCGCACGCCGGCGCCGGTGGGCGGGTGCCACCAGTGCTGCACATCGCCTTCGATGAACTGCCGCGCCGCGTGCAGGCGGATCTGGTGCGCCAGCAGTTCCGGCGCACGGTTGGCCAGGTTCATGGCGTCCTGCAGCTGGTCCCGGAAACCGAAGGCGCCGCCGGCCTGATAAAAGCCGGCGCGGCCCCAGATGCGGCAGCCGACGGCCTGGTACGGCAACCATCGGTTGACCAGCGCATCGAACAGCGGGTCGGGCGTATGAACCGAAACCGCATCGAACAGCGCCGGCCATTGTTCGGTCTGCTGCGCCAGCCGTTCGGCAGGTGGTTTAGCGCAGGCGCGCTGCACCAGCCGTTCGGCGGCTTCGGGGCTGTCGGCATGACCCAGCAGCAGGTGCAGATGCGCTTCTTCCCCGGGAGCGATGCGAACCCGGCGACCGATTGCAGCGCAGGGGTCGAGGCCGATGCCTTCGGTGCCGAGCAGGCGCTCGGGCAAGCTGATCCGGCCGCGGCTGTCGTGCAGTTCGCGGCGGTCGCAGCTCCAGTCGGGCAGGTCCGGGGGTTGACCGGCGTCGCGTGCTGCAGCGGGCCCGGCGTCGGCCTCGGCGCGCCAGCACAGGAACGCGGTGGCGCCGGCATGGTCGCCGCCCGCATCACGCTGGGTAGCCATCAGCGCCAGGCCAGGCGCCAGGCGCTGGTCCTGCGCTTGTTGAAAACGCCAGGCCCGTGTGGCTACGGTGCAGCGGTCCCGGCGCGACGCACCGAGGGTCCATTCGGCATAGCCCACCAGGCGCAGCTGTCGGGCGCGTCCGGGTCGGGCGCTAGCCCCCGGCAAGCGGCGCAAGCGCACGCTGAGTTGTTTGACGGCGGCTTCGGAGTCCACGCACCATTGCAGTTGCACGTCGAGCCCGTCGATCTGCTGGCGTATACGGGTCCAGCCGATGCCCTGCGTGACGCTGCGAGCGTCGCCCTCAATGCCGCGGCCCAGCCACCAGACCTGCAAGGTGTCCAGGTCCTGCAGCCACAGCGCCTCGGAGGAGGGGTCGCACAGCGGATCGTTGGACCAGGCCGTGATTTGGTGCTGACGGCTGTTACCGGCCCACGTGAAGCCTGCTGCGGCCTCAGATACCTGGGTGCCGAAGCCGGAATTGGCCAGCACGTTGACCCAGGGCCGCCGCGGGTAACGCAAGGCGTCGATCTCGAAATGGAAGCTCGCGTCGCTGCGGTCGAAGCTGCCGCGGGGCGACTTTGCGGCGGCGCGGGGCGGCATGGTCCGCAGCGCGCTGCGCGACACTTTCAGGCGGGCTTCGAAAGCGGCGTCATGACCAGCACGCAAACGGTCGACCAGTTGCGCCAGCGGCCGCCCGTCGGCATGCAGGGTGACACGCGCCAGGGCGCGCAGCGCGCCCTGGTCGGCGGCGCTCAGCTCGCGCGCCGGCAACAGATGCAGGCTGGCGCGGCGGTTGACCGGAATCTGCGGGTCGACGCGCATCGCTGCCAGTTCGGCCAACGAAGTGAAGCCGTCGCGCACCGGCGACAAGTACGAGTCCGGCTCGGCGTTGACGATCACGATCTCGACGCCCTGCCCTGCGGTCGTCCACAAGCTCAGCATGCCCACGATCTGGCGTGCGGTATCGAGCCCGGCCGAAGTCTGCACCCATAACAGCAACAACGGGCGCTCGCCGCTGATGCCGTGCCGCCACAGCACACGCCGGTCGATCGTGTCAGACGACCAGCTGCCTTCGGCCGGCGCAGGGCGGGTGACGATGTTGGAGAGCAGCGCATTCAGGTGCAGCCATGCGATCCAGCCGTCCAGGTCCAGTCGCACCTCGCGCAGCCGGATGCGCGCCAAGGTATCGGAAAGTCCCAGGTGCAGACGCGGTGCGGCCGGTTCGCGGTAGCGGTCGACCAACGAACGCAGCGTGCCTATTTCGGCCGCACAGCCAAGCACGAAGCTCAGGTGGCGGCTGGTACCCGGTGGCACCGACAACACCACACTCAGCACGCCAGCCGGGTCCAGACCCGTGGCCATTTCGCACGCCTCATCGGCTTCACCGGCACTCTCCGGCGACGAGGTTGCGGCAAGGAACGGCTCGCCCAGCGGCTCGGCGACGTTGCCCAGTCTGCCCAGCCAGGCGCTGCGATCGGCACAAGCCTGTACGCGGGCACCGAGGTCGTCGCATGACGCCAGGAAGAAGACCGCGTGCATGGCCGGTTCGTGCGCCAGCCGCGGCTTGCGGTGCAGGTAGAGCGCGCGCTCAGCGGCTGACCAGCGGGCTTCGATGAACAGGTTCGAGAAAGCCGGGTGGGCTTCATCGGCGGCCTGCGGCGCCAGCACCGCTTCGAAAGCCAGGGCCACCTGCAGCCGCAACGGCTTGTGGCCGCAGTTGCGCAACTCGACCCGGCGCAGTTCGCAATCATCGCGGGCGCTGACCGAGACCGTGGTGGTCGCTTCGAGATCGCTCCAGCGGGCCTTCAGCAGCACACGGTCCGGGTGGAAGTCGGTTTGATAGGTCGCACGCGAAGCGGCGCCGCGGTCGTGGAGGTCGCTGCCGTGGTCGCTGTGTTCGTCCAGGCCGGCCGGGCGCGCGGCCAGCGGCAACCAGTCCGGCCGGAGATTGCCCGAGCGGGGTCCGTCTGCGCTTCCTGCGCTACCAGTACGGCTTGCGGTTTCAGAACCCACGCGACGCACGTAGCCGAACAAGCCGTGGTTGTCTTGCAGCGCGTCGTCTCGCCAGCGCGTCACCGCCTGGCCGTTCCACACGCTGAACCCGGCGCCGTCTGCGTTCAGGGCCACCGCATAGTGCTCATTGCCCAGCAGGTGCATCGGCACGAGCGACTGACGCTGTGGCACGCAGTTGAACTGCCAACGCTGGTCGCGCGATGCCGGCTGCGGCTCGAGCGCCTGCTCGTGCAACCGCGGCACCTGGTGGGGCGTGCGCTCCTGCAACAGCGGCAACACGGCGCGCAGGTAGGGGTCTTGCGCGGCCCAGCGCTGCACCGCCCCGCCCGTCAGCACATGGGCGCAGGCCAGCAGGCTCATCGCCTGGTGATGGGCCATGAAGGTTTCGACCGCGGTGAATGGTTCGGCGTCGTCCACCCGCTGGCGACGCGGCGTGTAGTCCAGCGCTTCGATGAAACCCAGATCCCGGCGCGTGCCGCGCTCGGCCAGCAACGCCAGGTTGTCGGCTGCGGCGCGCGGCGCCACCATCAGCGCCATGGCGCTGGCGTAAGGCGCCACGACGCGTTCGTCGGCGGGCGTGCGGCGCAACGCCAGACTGGCGGTGCCGTGGGGCCCGTACTGGTAGGCCAGCGTGTGGTCCTGAACCGCGATCGCCGACTCCGACACGCCCCAGGGCAAGCCGTGAAGCCGGCCTTCGCGCTGTTGCATGGCAACCGCCGTTCGGGTTGCGTCGTACAGCAGGCTGCCGGCCGGTTCGTCCAGCACCAGCGTCGGCATCAGGTACTCGAACATCGAACCCGACCACGACTTCAAGCCGACCCCGCGGCCGCC
Source organism: Pseudomonadota bacterium (assembly GCA_030853725.1). Lineage (GTDB taxonomy): Bacteria > Pseudomonadota > Gammaproteobacteria > Burkholderiales > Burkholderiaceae_C > Rubrivivax. The sequence continues at coordinate 7,139 of JALYUN010000270.1, forward strand.
CGCACCGTCACCGACCCCGGCGAACACCGGCCGCCCGAGCGCGGCCCAGTGACGCGGCGGCAGGTCGCCCTTGGCAATGCCGACCAGGCTCGCCATCCGGGATTCGGAGGCCAGCAAGTCGTAGTGGCTGGCGTCCGGCTCGTTGCGTTCGGTGGCCCAGCCGATGTGCAGCAGGTGGCGGCGGCGGTCGTACAGCGTCTTGAAGTCGGCGCCGAGTGCGAGCGACCGGGCATGGACCGCAATCTGCTGCAGGCGGCCCGCCAGTTCGGCTTCGCCCATAGCGCAGGTTTCGCAGGCAGCAGCCATCACCAGCAAATGGCCGCTGAGGTTGCCGCTGTCGACCGCAGACACATACGGCGGCGCCAGAACCGCGAGCGACTGCGTGTCGTACCAGTTGTAGAAGTGCCCATGCCAGCGCGGCAGCCGGTCGAGGGTGCGCAGCGTGCGCTGCAAGCGGTCGGCCATCTCGGTGGCACTGAGCAGTCCCAGCTCCTGCGCCGTGGCCGTGGCCAGCAGGTAGAGCCCGATGTTGGTGGGCGAAGTGCGGTGCGCCACCATCGGCTCGGGCCCGGTCATCTGCACGTTGTCGGGCGGCAGGTCATGGTCTGTGGTGACTACGTAGCGCACGTAGTACTGCCAAGTGTCGACGGCCAACTGTCGAACCGTTTCGCGGCGGCGCTCGTCCAGCCGTTCTGTGGCGGCCGGTACGCGCAGACAAGCAAACCAGATCCACAACGGCGTGGCGGCCCACGCCAGCGCGATCCATACCGCGGCAGGCAACGCCACCGGTTGTCCCGATGCGTGCAACCCCAGCGCCAGCGCAGCCAGCGCCAGTGCAGCGAAGCACACGCGCGCGTGCACACGCAGCAAGCTGGCGAGCCGGGTTCCCGCCGCCGCCTGCGCTGCCGCAGCCGTGGTCCATTGCAGCAGCAGGCGGCGTGAGACGAACTGCCGCACCGCGGCACGCACGATCGCGTCTGCGCCCAGCATCGCCTGCATCAGCAACAACAGCAGATGCCACACCGTGCCCAGCAACGCGCGCAGCACCTCGGTGCCGGTGCGGCGGTAGAACAGGCCGAGTGCGATGTTGTCGCGTGCTGGCGCCAGCGCCGCCACCGCACCGAGTAGCGGCCCGGCACCGTAGGCTGCAGCGGTCAACCACACGGCGGTGCCGATCGACAGCGCCGGGCTGCACAGCGCCCACACCACCAGCAGCAGCGACATCGGCGCCACCAGCGAACGCCGCAGGTTGTCGAACAGCTTCCAGCGGTTGATGCCTCGCATCGGCCAGCGCCGGGGCTGCAGCAGGAACGGCAGCAACTGCCAGTCGCCGCGCGTCCAGCGGTGCACGCGGGAGGCGGCCACGTCGGGGTGGGCCGGCGCGTCTTCGACCACGGTGACATCGCTGACCGTGGCGCAGCGTGTCAAGGCGCCTTCGAGCAGGTCGTGGCTGAGCACTTGCGATTCGGGCAGGCGGCCGCAGAGCAAGGTGTTCAACGTCGCCACGTCGAGCAGCCCCTTGCCGGTGAAGGTGCCTTCGGCGAACAGGTCTTGATAGACCTCGGAGCTGGCCACGCTGTAGGCGTCGACGCCCCACTGCCCACTGAAGAGCCAGTAAAACGGCGTCACCGTGCCAGGGGTCGGCAGCGGCACCACCACGCGCGGCTGCAGGATTGCGTAGCCGGCACGGACGCGGCGCTTGCGGTCGTCGAGCCGTGGCAGGTTTAGCGGATGCGCCGCAATCGCCACCAGCTCGCGCAGCCGGCCAGGCGGCAAGACCGTGTCGCCGTCCAGCGTCAACACGCGTCGGGTTTCGTCTGCCGGTTGCGACAGCGCCTGCAAGTCGAAGAACGGGCTCTGGCCGCTACCTGCGACCCACGCGATCAGCGCTTCCAGCTTGCCGCGCTTACGCTCCCAGCCGATCCAGCGCTGTTCGCTGTCGGACCAGCGCCGCCCCCGGTGCAGCAGCAGGAAGCGCAACGGCTCGCCCGGTGCCACTGCGTGGCGGTGGTTCAAAGCGTTCACGCCCTGCTGCGCGGTCTGCAGCAGCGCGTCGTCGGTCGTCTCGTGTTCGTGCGCGGCGTCAACCCAGTCCGAGAGCAGCGCGAACTGAGCCTGCGGTTCCGGATTCGCGATTTGATGTTGTTCGAGCTGCGCCACCAGTGCGGCGATCGACCGGGAACCGGTCAGCATCACCGGCATGACCAGCAGTACACGCTGGTCGGCGCTGATGCCATTGGCGAGGGCCAGTCGCGGCAACGGCCGTGGCGCGATGCCTTCGCTCAGCAAGCGGTTGAGCAAGGCGACAATGGCTTCGCTGGCGGGCCACAGCATCAGCCAAGCCGTGAGCCACCCCGCCCCGCGTGCAGGCCCGCTCCACCACGGCAGGCCATGATCGTGGTTCAGAACGACCAGTACCAACGCCATGCTGGCGAATGCCAACACCGACAAATACAGAGGCGTCGCGCTGCGACGCGCAGCGCTGCGCGCGCGGTCGACCCAGTCGGTATCGGTCAGGCCGAGCGCGTGCTTCAACGCCGGTCGGCCCACGCCGCGCAGCCAGTACAGCGGTGCGCTGCCCGGGCCGGTCGGATAGGCGGCGTTCGAATCGTCGAAACGGTTCGCCGCGTTCGAGGCCAGATCGAACACCGCCTGCCCCACCTGCGACTCTGCCACCCGGGCCCGCGCAGCCATGCGTTCGATGCGGTGCAGGCTTTGATCCTGCGTCAGATCTGCTTCGGCGGCAAACACCGCCAAGCCCTGCAACTGCGCCAGCATCGGGTTGCTGCGCATGAACATCGCGCGCCATTCGACATGGTCGAGTTCGCGCAGCGCCGTAACTGCGTTGCGCACACTGTGGTGGTCCTCGGCCTGCGTTTGCTGTTCTCGCTGAAGCGCGGCCACCGGGTCTGGCAGATGCTCGGCCAACCACGCACGCCACGCCAGAACTTGGCTGGCCGGCCAGTCCGCCGTTCGCCGCTGCAACTGCAAAGCGAAAGCTTCCAGCACACCGCGCCGCGACAGGATCTGGCCGAGTTGCTGCAGCAGTTCCGCAGTGAGTGTCTGAGGGTCGCGTTCCACCAGGCGGTGAGCCGCGTCACGCGCGGCCTGGGCGCTGGCCGCGCGCTCGGCCAGGCGCCGCAGGTTTTCGATCAGCACCACCCTCAAGGTCGTAGCAATCGCCCACAGTTCAGCCAACGTCAATTCGGCGACCGACTGGTAGGCGCTCAAAAACGATTCCAGCAAGTGTTCGTCGAGTCCGCTGTCGGCATGGGCAACCCAGGCCCAGGCAATGCCATAAATTCGCGGCAACCCGGCCAGCGGCGGATCGCGCAGCTTGGGCAACTTGCGGAAGTAGCTGCGCGGCAGCCCTTGCTGGATCGCCGCCAATTGCTGGTCCAGCAGCGTGCCGTTGTCGATCAACCACCCGGCAGCGGGAGTCAGGTGGTGCCCGAGCCGACTGTGGCGATCCAGCAAGGCCCGGGAATCTGCCAGCAACGCCACGTTTTCGCGAAGGCGCGGGAAGAACGAAACGCCGCCTTGTCCGGCCTGTGCGATTTGCTGCGCTGCCGCCAAACTGCGGCCATGCAGCTCGAATCGTGCCAATCCAAAGGGAATCGAACGGATGGCAGGCTGCAACGCTCCGCGCGAAACAGCGAGCATCCGAGCGCCATCTTCGTCCAGCCCGATCCGGACGAACGGGTCGTCCCTCGTAGCCATCGCCCTCAGGCGAAAACGCTGAGCAGCAGCAGCAATCCCGTGGCAAACACCAGCGTGGTGCAGAAGCGCGGCGCAAGCAGGTCGTTCACCGCTTCACCCATCAACTGCAAATTAAAACTCCGGCCCTGTGCCCGGAAGCAATCCCGCAGGTGCGACGCGAGCAGCTCGGAATGCCACTGCCCTACAGCAGCGTCCCGGTCGGAAAGGTCGGAGGTCAAAGCGTTCGGCGACATTGCAGCGGGCCCAATGGTGCAGCGCAAGATGGCGCCGCAGGAATTCACCGCATGATCGTAGGACAGGCTGGTCATGGCGCCCATCGGCACTGGGGATAAGTGCGTGCCGGATGCGTCTTACACGGTCTGCCGCCGGTGCTGCCCTGGTTTACGTCGCGACCGCTGGTGTGCCGACGGACCGCAGCTAGAACTGCGCTTGGTAACGGACTGTCAAGCCCCCGCCGCCCGGCTTGAACAGCATCACGCCACCACCAGAAAGCTGTACCCGCAGCAGGTTGCGTGGCGGGTTGCGGCGCGGTGATTTGAACTGCAGCGAGAGGCGCGCCGCGCCGTCCGCATTGCGGTAGCCGCCACCAATGACATCCTGCGGGCGCCATTGGCGCGGTTCGTACAAAATTTCAGCTCGAGACCCGAGCGAAAGGCTCAAAGCCGGACGCTGGCTCGATTGCGAGTCAGCAAAGGCTGGCGCCGTTGCGGGGCCATTCGTCATCGGCTGCACCGTGGGCAGAGACTGCGCCATGGCACTGCAGGCGGCGGCCAGCAAAGCCGCGCCCGTCAAGCTGTTGCGCCACCGCGCAACGACAGCGGCCGAAGCCATTCGATTTGCGTTCATCTCGATCGCCTGATTCGCATGGAACTCACTGCGATATCGGCCAGTTTCAGCCGCTTTTAAAGCCCAAAGATCAGGCTTGAACGCCAGTCGGGCGTTCGGACT
>JALYUN010000277.1 GCA_030853725.1 Pseudomonadota bacterium
CATCGGCCCACCTGAGATTTCCGCGTCGCCGCCCTTTTCGGGTACTGGAATGGACGTCAGCACCTCGCCGGTGGCCGGGGTCGACCTTGTCGATGCACGATTCGACGATCTGGTAGAGGTGTGTGCCATCAAACGCCGTGCCTGTATCGCAGGCTCGCTTCAATGTCTGGTTGACCGCGCCGCCGGCAGGGTCGAACGCCACCAACGCGGTGCCGGTGACGGCCTAGACCTGCTTGCCGACGTGGGTCAAGCCATGCACTGCGGTAACGCCATGAAACGGGCCGTATTCGCGGATGAGTTCGGCCGGGCGCGCCGAGATCAGGGTGAGGCTGGAAGCTGTCCTCTGCATCGTCGGTCCTTTGAAGGCGTCATGGAGTCGCACCAAATCAAGCGCCATGGCCGACGTGGACCAAGCAATGCCGTCCGACAAGGGCACCCAGCGCGGCCTGCGCGCCTGCCAGCGGCGGTGCAATGACGACCACCGTGGTGCCGCCATGCGGGGAGCATGAAGCCCCGCGAAGTGGCTTCGATGGTGGCCATCGTCTTGACGAGCGCAAGCAAGCGGCCCATCTGCACGCGCAGCCGCGCAGCCGCGCGCGGTGCGCATCATGTTGGTCGAAGCCGGTAGCGGCGCGGCGCCGCAGTGCACGCGCATTCGGGCAATCGCCGAGCTGCGCCATCGCGGTGCCGCGCAGGGCCGGCGCCGCCAGGTGGTTGCGCAGCGCCACATGTTTAAGGCAGCCGACCGGGTCGCCCGCAGCAGCCGCACGTGCCGCGGCAGCGATCAAGGAATCCATGCACGGAGGTCAACCCGCAGGTCCACGGCGGCGCCTTTTCGAGGGCCGAGGCTCCATGCGCGACCACCGACAATGGTCCGATGACCCAGCCGCCCCCAGCAACGCCTCAGCCTCGGAACCCACTGCATGGTGTGACGCTGCAGCACATGGTCGAGACACTGGTCGACCACTATGGCTGGGCGGGTCTGGCCGAGCGCGTTCCTCTGCACTGCTTTCAGAGCGACCCCAGTGTCGCGTCGAGCCTGAAGCTGTTGCGCAGGACGCCCTGGGCCCGCGACAAGGTAGAGGGCCTGTACATGTACCTGCAGCGCGAACTGCGGCGCAGCGCCGGCGGCGGTTGACGCCAGCGGCCATGGTTCGACGCCACTGCCAAATGGTGGGCCCCGCGCCGTGGGTTGCACCAACCCGAAACCGCAGGCCCATCACGCGCAGACACGGCCGGCAGAGGGCCGACACCGCGGGTGAACGGGCGCGTGGATCGGCCGGCGTCGAAGGCTGCCATCACAGCGTTGAGTGCGCCCATCGCGCCGGTGGCTGTCGACGGCCCTGATCGACAAGCTGCCGTCCCCGCTGTACCGGCTGAAGAAGATGGGGGTAGCAGGACGGCGAATGCCGCGGTGCTCAGGTACGAGCTGACGCCCAGGTCGTCGCTGAGTGCATCGGTGATCTGGCTGCCGAGGATTCGACAGGATCTTGGTGGCCAGAAGCGGAGCGTGATGATCGGCACTTTGTTGAGTGCTCCTGGAGGGCTGGAGGGCCATCCAACCCGGCTGGTCTGCTGTGGGCGATGCGATTCTCCGAATGCGGGCCTCGGCCCGCCACCCGAATTGTTCGCAGGACGACTTATGTGCGACTTAGCGCTCTGCAGCTTTGCAGTGCGGCAATGCGGGTGTACGGGTGTGCGTCCGCCCTTCAACGGTACGGGTTCCGCCAGTCAGCAGTTAAGCCAATTCACGGCGCGCAGCGTCCGCGCGGGTGCGATGAAAAATCGGGCTAAGCTCGGCTCAACTTCAGCGCCCGGAAGCATTTCATGGCTCCTTCAACCCCCTGGTTTTTCTGGGCCATCCTGTCGGCAGTCTTCGCGGCGCTGACGGCGATCTTCGCCAAGGTCGGAATCCAGGGCATCGACTCGGACCTGGCAACGCTGGTGCGAACCGCGATCATCATCGTCGTGCTTTCAGCTTTCGTTGGTTTGACGGGCAAGTGGAGCAACCCCTTCGCGCTGCCGTCGAAGACCTGGATCTTCCTCGGCTTGTCGGGCCTTGCCACTGGCGCGTCGTGGGTTTGCTACTTCCGGGCGCTGCAGATCGGCGACGCATCGAAGGTCGCGCCGGTGGACAAGCTGAGCCTGGTGCTGGTGGCACTGTTCGCCTTCGCGTTCCTGGGCGAGCGGCCAACGTTGCGGGAATGGAGCGGCATCGCGATGGTCGCCGCCGGCGTGCTGGTGTTGTCGATCAGGCGGTAGATCGCCGCAGCCTCGCCGTTCAGGTCGTGAGCGCCGCCTCCGTGTCGGCGCTGCCCAGCGACGACACCGTCGCTGGCGATAAGTCGGTCACGCCACAGTTCCGACTGGGAGGGATGGCCTGATACCGCCCGCAACACTACTCGATGTTCTGCACCTGCTCGCGCATCTGCTCGATCGCGACCTTCATTTCTACCGAGATCGTCGTCAGTTCCAACGCCGCGGACTTGCTGCCCAAGGTGTTGGCCTCGCGCTGCAGTTCCTGGATCAGAAACTCCAGCCGTTTCCCGAGTTCGCCGCCGGCGTTCAGCAGCCGTTCGATCTCGTCCAGATGCGAGCTCAGCCGCGACAGCTCTTCGGCCACGTCGATGCGGATGGCGTACGACGCGGCTTCTCCCATGGCGCGTTCGTGCAAAGCCTGGGCCGGCACCGTGGCCGCCGCCTGCACGGTGGCCAGGGCCTCGTTCCAGCGTTCCAGAAAACGCGCCTGCTGGCGCTGCACCACGGCGGGCAGCACCGGGGCGGCCTGGGCGGCCAGCGCGCGCAGTGTGTTGACACGCTCCAGCAGCATCGTCACCAGCCGCGCGCCTTCGCGGGCGCGGGCTTCGCGCAGGCCGCTGATGCAGCGCTTGGCGGCTTCCAGCGTGGGTTCATCCAGCTTTTGCGTGCTGCCGCTGGCGCGGCACCACAACAGGGTTTCGTTGACCGACAGGCCACGTGCGGCGGGCAGCCAGCCCTGGATCGACGCCTGCTGGTAGGCCAGACGGTTCAGCTGGTCGCTGGTGGGTGCCGGCAGCGCGTTGTCCGCCTCGCGCGCCGTGCTGACACGCAGCTCGATCTTGCCGCGCCTGAAGGCCGCCGTCAGCAGCTCGCGTAGGGCTGGTTCCAGTCCACGCACTTCGTCGGGTAGGCGCAGGGCGATGTCCAGAAAGCGGCCGTTGACCGAGCGTGCTTCCACGCTCACCGCGGCACCCGCGTCAGCACCCTCCGACGCCGCGTTGGCGTAACCCGTCATGCTATAAACAGCCATCCACTGCGCCCCAGAAGTTTCAGCCGATTATGTCCAAGCCCAAACCAGCACCACTGCCATCGGGCACCGTGGTCGGGGGCTACACCGTCGTCAAGAAGCTGGCTGCTGGTGGCTTCGGCGTGGTCTATCTCGCCGAAGGCGAAAACCAGCAGTTGGTGGCCGTCAAGGAGTACCTGCCGGCGTCGCTGGCCGAGCGTTCTGCCGGTGAACTGACGCCTCGCGTCAAGCCTGACAAGCAGCCGCTGTACCGCCTGGGGCTGAAGAGTTTTTTCGAAGAAGGCCGTTCACTGGCGCAGATCAGCCACCCCAGTGTGGTCAGCGTGCTGAACTTCTTCCGCGAGAACGAAACCGTCTACATGGTGATGAACTACCTGCAGGGCGACACCCTGCAGGACTTCATCGTCACCGCGCGCGACCTGAAACGCGACAAGGTGTTCCGCGAGTCCACCATCCGCAGCCTGTTCGACGAAATCCTGCGCGGCCTGCGCATCGTGCACCAGCACAAGATGCTGCACCTGGACATCAAGCCGGCCAACATCTTCGTCACCAACGACAACAAGGCGGTGATGCTGGACTTCGGCGCGGCGCGCGAGGTGCTGAGCAAGGAAGGCAACTTCATCCGGCCGATGTACACGCCGGGCTTTGCCGCACCCGAGATGTACCGCCGCGATGGCACGCTGGGCCCGTGGACCGACATCTACGCCATCGGCGCCTGCATCTACGCCTGCATGCAGGGTTACCCGCCCAACGACGCGCCGCAGCGGCTGGAAAAGGACCGCCTGGCGCTGAGCTTGAGCCGCTTGCGCAACGTGTATTCCGACAACCTCATCGAGGTGACCGAATGGTGCATGTCACTGGACCCGTTGAGCCGGCCGCAGAGCGTGTTTGCGCTGCAGAAAGAGCTGGCGCGCGAGACCGAGCGGCGCTACACCAAGCTCAGCTTTGGTGAACGCCTGAAGCTGCAACTCGAAACGCTGAAGACCGGACAGAAGGCATGAACATCGCGACGAATGACCAAGCTTCCCGCCCCGGGACCGGCTTCGCCGGACCGTCGGCGGGCGGCCCCCTCGGGGGGTAGCGAGCGCTAGCGAGCTTGGGGGCTCCATCCATATGCAATTTTCCGTTTATCAGGTTAGCCGCAAGGGCGGGCGCGACAAGAACGAAGACCGCATGGGCTACTGCTACACGCGGGACGCCGGGCTGTTTGCCTTGGCCGACGGCATGGGCGGCCACCCGGAAGGTGAAGTGGCGTCGCAGCTGGCGCTGCAAACGCTGTCGGCGCTGTTCCAGCGCGAAGCCAAGCCCCGGCTGGCCGAGCCGCTGCGCTTTCTGCACGACGCCATCATCGCCGGCCACCACCAGCTGCTGCGCTACGCCACCGAACGCGGCATGATCGACACGCCGCGTACCACTGTCGTGGCCTGCCTGATCCAG
>JALYUN010000283.1 GCA_030853725.1 Pseudomonadota bacterium
CGCTGAGTGTGCCGACCCCGCCTAAGCCCGGTGCTACCACACCGGCCTCGTTGATGAGGCTGCCGGCGACAGTGGTGCTACCGGCGAGCATGCCGCCATGCACCGTGACATTCCCACTGCCGAGCGCCGAAGCCGAGCGTGCCACCAGCGTTCCGGCGTAGACCTCGGTACCGCCGCGGTAGCTGTTCAACCCTGTCAGCACCAGCGAGCCAGCGCCGTTTTTGGCCAGGCTGCCGACATAGACGCGGCTGTTGCGTGCCGACTCACGCGCCACACCGGTGTTGTATTGCGTCGTGTCCTCGAAGCTGGCGCCTGGCGGCAAGCCGCCGGTCCAGCCGCGGTCGACCCTGGTCTGATTCCAGACCACGGCCTCGGACAACTCCTCGGCCTGACGGGCGCGGATCGCCACGTCGGAGATGTCGTTGCTCCAGGTGTCGTTCTGGCCCTGGGTGTCGACCGCGAAGCGACCCGTGAACTGGCCCGGCCCGTTCATCGCAGTGCGCAAGCTCACGGTGCCCCAGCCGTTGCGCTCGTCAGGCACCTGGGTTCGCAGCCCGGCGTCGGGGTTCGCGATGGTGGCGCCGGCCGCGTCGTTGATCGTGCCGTTCTGGATGCCGGTGGTCTTGAGCACGCCGAGTGCCTGCTCGTTGCTCATGTAGGCGAAGCGTTCCATCACCACCGCCAGCGCGCCGCTGGCATGGGGTTGCGCCATCGACGTGCCCGACAGGCTGGTATAGCCCGCCACCGGCAACCCGGTGGTGGCGTCGATCGTGACGCTGGTGCCGTTGATGCCGTTGCCGGGCGCCGTCATGCAAGACCACTTGGCCACGCCGCACTGGTTGTAGACCTGCGCGCCGGGCACGTCGACCGAGCCGTCGGCGTTCAGGCTCTGGCCGACCGCTACGCCGCCAATCGTCAGGTTCTGTCGGACCGCGGCCACTGCCAGCCAGTTGGCTTCGAGTTCGGGCCGGAAGTAGGGCGCCGCGGCGCGCGGGCTCGGGTTGGCGTAGCCCGTGTTGCCAGCGCTGAAAAGGATCACGGTGCCGGTGGCCGCCGCGTCCAGCGTGCCCTTGAACCAGGTGTTGTCTTGCGCCAGATAGCCCCAGGCGCCGATCAAGCCGGCGCGGCCGGTCAGGTTGGTGCCAGTGGTGGGCAGCAACGTCTGGTATTGCTCGGTGTTGGGCTGGCTGCCGAAGCTGGTGCCGATCAGGCGCACGCCCTGGGCGTTGACGCCGCGGTAGACGTCGGCCACGTAGGCATCCTCGATCGTCTGCGGCACGGTCTGCGTAACCTGCGGAATGCCGTAGAGGACGCCGTCGGTCTTGTGCGTGTTGCCCATGTAGACGTTGGCATTGAAGGCCACGCCATGCATGTTCAGGGGGTTCGAGTCGCCGTCACGCGCGGCGCCCACGGTGCCTGAGACGTGGGTGCCATGGCGGTCGTTGTAGGCCGGGTTGTAGGCACCCGGGATGCCGTCCACTGTGACCGGCACATAGCGCGGTGAAGGCAATTCGGGGTGAAGGTCGAAGTAACCCGAGTCGACCAGCCCGACCCTGATGCCGGCGCCGCTGTAACCGGCGGCATAGGCGAATTCGGCACCGATCGAACGCAAACCCCAGTCGCGCAGGAACTCGGGCGTGCGCCAGCTCGCGGCGTCGCCGAGCATGCCCGGGTCGCCGGGGTAGGTCTGGATCGCGAGCGCCGGTGCGCTGGCGAAAGCCGCGACCATCAGCAGGGCCAGACGGGTAGGAACCGGTGTCTGGAAGTTTGTGCGGACGGGCGTCAGGCGCTTCATGGTCTTCTCCTCGGGTGCGTGTTCTCGTGGCCGGTGCTTGGCTGCGGCTGGAAACCGAGTCGAGCGCGGTTTGCGTGACGAATATCACACAGCCGAGGCTTACCCTTATCCCCTGAAAATACGGATTTACGCAGGTGCCGCGGGGTTTGCGCCGGTCATGCTGAAGTGCCGGACGGCCACGACGGCACCGAAAGCCATATGCGGCTTCCGGGGCACTCACCTAAGATCATTCGCATGAACGACCCGGCCGCCTCGCGCTTGCCCGACCGCAGCTTCGCACTCACCCCCGAAACGCTGGCGATGATCGACGCCATCGCTCGTACCGGCAGCTTTGCCGCTGCGGCGCGTGAACTCGGCAAGGTGCCATCGGCGCTGACCTACAGCGTGCGCCAACTCGAAGAGGCGCTGGACGTGCTGCTCTTCGACCGCAGTTCACGACAGGCCCAGTTCACCGCCGCCGGGACCGAGTTGCTGCTGGAAGGGCGGCGTCTGTTGCAGGCCACCAACGCGGTCGCCAACCGGGTGCAACGAATTGCCAGTGGCTGGGAAACGCAGCTGGCCATCAGCGTCGACGATGTGTTGTCGATGGCGGTCGTGTTCGATCTGGTGCAGGCTTTCTGTGCCGAGCGCGACAGCGGTGTCAGCCCGCCGACGCGGATGCGGCTGCAGAACGACGTCCTGACCGGCACCTGGGAGGCGCTGGTCACCGGGCAAGTCGATTTGGCGATAGGCGTGTCGGCGCAGCAGGCCAACCCGGTTGGCTTCGAATTGCGCCCGCTCGGGGCGCTGCGCTTTGTGTACTGCGTGGCGCCGCAGCACCCGCTGGCGTCGACCGTGGAGCCGCTGACCGATGCGCAGTTGGTGCACCACCGTGCGGTGGCGGTGGCCGACACCGCGCAGCGGCTGGTGCCGACCACGCTGAACCTGCTGCCGGGTCAGGACGTGCTGACGGTACCCAGCATGCGCACCAAGCTCGAAGCCCTGCTGCGCGGCCTGGGTTGCGGCTTCGTCCCCGAGCCGCTGGCGCGGCCGCACATCGAAGCCGGCCGGCTGGTTGCCAAAGCCACCGCGCGCGACGCGGTGGCTGCTTCGTTGCATTACGCGTGGCGCTGCGACGAGCGCGGCGCGCCGGCGCTGGGGCGCGCTTTGCAATGGTGGCTGCTGCAACTGGAACGGCCCGCCACGCGGGCCGCGCTGCTGGAGCGACAGGCCGGACCATTGTCCTGAGAGCGATGCGATCGTTGGGCCAGCACGATCGACATCGGGATCGGGATCAGGATCGCTATCGCGGCCGTTTTGCGCCTTCGCCCACGGGTCCCTTGCATGCTGGTTCGTTGGTCGCCGCGTTGGCCAGCTGGCTCGACGCGCGAGCCCATGGTGGGCAATGGCTGCTGCGCATCGAAGATGTCGACAAGTCCCGCTGCTCGGTGGCCGCCGCACGGTGGATCGAGCAGCAACTGGCAGACTGCGGCTTGCATTCGGATGCGCCGCCGCAGGTGCAGTCCGGGCGCGGCGGGCTCTATCGAAGCGCGCTCGACGCCTTGATTTCGAACGGTCTGGCCTACCCCTGCAGTTGCACGCGCAAAGACATCGAGCGCTACTGGGCCGACCATGACCTTCAGCGTGCAGCGGGTGCCGATCTGCCGTACCCCGGCACCTGCCGCGCAGGCCTGCGCGGGCGGGTGCCGCGAGCTTGGCGACTGCGCCTGCCCGATGGCGCGGGCGCCCATGTGCGGTGGATCGACCGCCGGCTTGGGCACCAGTCACAGGACGTGGGCACGGCCGTCGGTGACTTCGTGCTGCGCCGTGCCGACGGCGTGTGGGCCTACCAGTTGGCGGTGGTCGTGGACGACGCCGAGCAGACCATCAGCGATGTGGTACGGGGTGAAGATCTCGTCGACAACACCGCACGCCAGATCCTGCTGCAGCGCGCCCTCGGGTTGCCGACGCCGCGCTACTTGCACACCCCAGTGGTGTTGGCCGCCGACGGCCGCAAGCTCAGCAAGCAGAACGGCGCCGAGCCGGTCGACACGGTCGACGCGGTGGCCAGCCTGCAGCAAGCCGGTCTGGTGTTGGGGCTGCCGTTGCAACCGGCGCCTGACACGCTGTCGTGGTTGAAGAAAGCGGTGCCGGCTTGGGCTGGCATCATCGAAAGCTTCACTGCACAGGAGCCCGAATGAGCAACGACAAAGATCAAGACCAGGACAGCCGCCCCGACGGCATGAAGATCGACGAAAAGACCGTGGGAAGTGGCGCCGAAGCCACCGGTGGCCAGCGCGTGAAGGTGCACTACACCGGCTGGCTGCACAAGCCGGAAGCGACCGACCAGCGCGGCGCCAAATTCGACTCCAGCAAAGACCGCGGCCAACCTTTCAGCTTCAAGCTGGGCGGCGGCGAAGTCATTCGCGGCTGGGACGAAGGCGTCAAGGGCATGAAAGTCGGCGGCACGCGCGTGCTGACGATCCCGCCCGAGATGGGCTACGGTGCACGCGGCGCTGGCGGTGTCATACCGCCGAATGCGACCCTGGTGTTCGAGGTCGAACTGCTGGGGGTCTGAACGCGGCGCCGCCAGTGAGGGCGGCGCAACACGCGTTCGCGACCGGCCTCAACGCGCCGGGCGCGGACCCGCTTTGCTGTAGGTCTTGCCAGCCGGCTTGAAGCTCTTGCCGGCCGGGCGGCCGCCGAAGGAAGGCTTGCCACCCGGACGACCGGGGCGGTCGAAGGGCTTCGGCGGCTCGGCGCGCTTCGGCTCCAGTCCTTCGATCGTCGCCGGCGGAATCCGCTGGGTGGTGTAGCGCTGGATGCGATGAATCATGCCGCTGTCGCGGCGCTCGGCCAACGTCACCGCCAGACCCGTGCGCCCGGCGCGGCCGGTACGGCCGATGCGGTGCACGTAGTCCTCTTCTTTCATCGGCAGGCCGAAGTTGATGACGTGACTGATGGTGGGCACGTCGATGCCGCGTGCGGCCACGTCGGTGGCCACCAGCACCTTCAGGTGGCGGCTGCGCAGACCCTGCAGCACACGGTTGCGGCGGCCCTGCGGCATGCCGCCGTGCAGCGAAGCCACGCTGTGGCCGAGCTCATGCAGACGGTCTGCGAGCCAGTCGGCGTCGCGCTGGGTGCTGGTGAAAACCAGCGCCTGCTCGACGCTGCGCTCGGTCAGGATGTGGTCCAGCAACGCGTTCTTGTGCGCGAAGTCGTCGGCCCAATGCAGACGCTGTTCGATGTCGGCGTGACCTTCGGTCTGCGAGCTGACTTCGATGCGCTGCGGCGTGCGCAGCAGGTCGTGCGCCAGCCGGCCGACGTGGCCGCTGAAAGTGGCGCTGTACATCACGGTCTGGCGCTCTTTCGGCGTGGCTTCGACGATGTGCTTGATGTCGTCGATGAAGCCCATGTCGAGCATGCGGTCGGCTTCGTCCAGCACCAGCATTTCGATGTGGGCGAGTGAGGCCTTGCCGGTGCCCAGATGGTCGATCAAGCGGCCCGGGGTCGCGATCAGGATGTCGAGCGGGCCGCGCAATGCGGCCAGCTGTGCGCCGTAGGGCACACCGCCGACGACGGTTGCCACACGCAAACCGGGCACGAAGCGCCCGTAGTCCATGGCGGCCTTGGCCACCTGCAGCGCCAGTTCACGCGTCGGTGTCAGCACCAGCACGCGCGGACCGCGGCGCTGGTTGTGAGTCCGTTGCTCAGGCGGCAGGTTGCGGCTGGCCAACACGCGGGTCAGCGCGGGCAACATGAAGCTGGCTGTCTTGCCACTGCCGGTGCGGCTGGAGACCATCAGGTCGGTGCCGGCCATGGCCGGCGGAATGGCGGCGGCCTGGACTTCGGTCGGTTCAGTATAGCCGGCGGACTTCAGCGCGCGGCTGAGGACTTCGTGGAGGTTCAGGGATTCGAAATTCGCTTCGGTGGTCATCTTGGTTTCGCTCGGGGTTCGTCTTCCAGGCTTGCACAGGCAAGTCTGCGCTGCCTGCTTCGACGCGGGCAGCGTGGGGTGGGGTCGCATGGATGGGGCCGGGCGCAGCAGTCCAGAATCGGACAGTGCAATTTCGGCGGTTCCCGGGGCAGCGACGGCATCGCCGACCCGCAAGATGCGCACACCGACCGGACGGATCCGACAACGTGTGGCCAAGGCCGAAGGGGATGATCGAAAGGATTCAGATCAATGGGCCGCCTTTGGTTTTCACTTTTGGGCTGCCCAGCCTCTGTTTCGAGGCCAGCCTATGACTATAGCGTAGTTCGGGTTTTTACGGACGGCTCATTGCGGCCGCTGGACTCGGTCGGCCAACGCTTCCCAGACCGGCGTCAGGCGTCCCGGCAGATCCGGCACTGCACCGAGCGCGGTGCGGCTTTCAGTCGGCGAATGAAAGTCGCTGCCGCGGGAGGCCAGCAGATCGAATTCGACGGCGGTGTCGGCGTAGCGGATTTGCTCGGGGGCGCTGTGGCTACCGGTCATGACCTCGACGCCGCGCCCGCCGTGCGCGATGAATTCAGTGAACAGCGCGTACTCGGCACTCGGGCTGTAGCGATAGCGCGCCGGGTGCGCAATCACTGCGATGCCGCCTGCCCCGGTGATCCAGCGCACCGCATCTTTCAGGCCTGCCCACTCGTGCGGCACGTAGCCGGGATTGCCGCGCGTGAGGTAGCGGCGGAAGACCTCGTGTGGCGAACCGCAGATGCCGCGCTCGACCAAGTGCCGGGCGAAGTGGCTGCGCGAAATCAGGTTCGGGTTGTTGACGTGGCGCAGCGCGCCTTCGAAGGCGTCGGGGATGCCGGCCTGCGCCAACCCTTCGGCCATTTTCAGCGCGCGATCACGGCGGCCGCTGCGGGTGATGGCCAGACCGGCTTGCAAGTCCGCGTTCTCAGGGTCGACTCCCAAACCCACGATGTGCACCGTTTCGCCCGCGAAGCTGACCGAGATTTCCACGCCGTTCAGGTAAGCCATGCCGAGCTCCAATGCGGCGTCGCGGGCGCGTTGCTGGCCGGCGAGTTCGTCGTGGTCGGTCAGCGACCAGAGTTCGACGCCGTTGGCATGGGCCAGGGCCGCAACGGCTTCGGGTTCGAGCGTGCCATCGGAGATCGTGCTGTGGCTGTGCAGGTCGGCGTTGATCAGGTGCATGGGCGCAATTTTCGCGCATCGACCTTTGGCCTTTACTGGTCCAGCCGCAAAACCCTGTTGCAGCGCGCTGCCAGGGTTTCGTCGTGAGTGACCACCACGAACGAAGTGCCGTGCTCGGCGGCCAGCCCCAGCATCAACTCGAACACCGTTTGCGCGGTGCTTCGATCCAGGTTGCCGGTGGGCTCGTCAGCCAGCACGCAGGCTGGCTGCGTCACCAACGCACGAGCGATCGCGACCCGTTGACGTTCACCGCCCGAAAGCTGTGCCGGATGATGGTCGGTGCGGGCTGCCAGCCCCACCTGGGCCAGCAGTTTCGCGGCCTCCGCCTGCGCTTGCGCTGTGTCCATGCGCCGGATGCGCAGAGGCATCGCCACGTTGTCGAGCGCGCTGAATTCGGGCAAAAGGTGGTGGAACTGGTAGACGAAGCCCAGGTGCCGGTTGCGCCAGCGGCCTTGTTCGGCAGCGTCCAGCTTCGAGAGATCACGCCCCATCAATTCGACCGTGCCGGAGGTCGGTGCGTCGAGTCCGCCCAGCAGGTGGAGCAAGGTGCTCTTGCCCGAGCCCGACGCACCCACCACCGCCAGCGTTTCGCCGCGCCGCACTTGCAGGTCCACACCGCGCAGGACCGTCACGTCCAGGGCGTTGGCGCCGCGGCCTTCGACATAGCGCTTGTGCAGATCGGTGCAGGCCAGCACCACGCTGTCGCTTACTTCGTTGCTCACGTGGTGGTTCGCAACGTCATTCATAGCGCAGCGCCTCGGCCGGATTGACCCGGCTGGCACGCCAGCTCGGATAGACCGTGGCGGCAAAGGCCAGCAACAACGAGATCAGGATGATCGGCACGATGTCGCTGGCCTGCGGGTCGCTCGGCATGCGGCTGATGACATAGATGCTGCCCGGCAAGAAGGCGACGCCGAAAGCGCGTTCGATGGCCGGCACGATGGTGCCGATGTTGAAAGCCACCAACAGTCCCAGCAGGCAGCCACCTAACGTGCCGATCACACCGGCCAGCGCGCCTTGCACCATGAAGATGCCCATGATCGAACGCGGACTGGCGCCGAGGGTGCGCAGGATCGCGATGTCGGCGCGCTTGTCGGTCACCGTCATCACCAGCGTCGACACCAGATTGAAGGCCGCCACCGCAACGATCAGCGTCAGGATGATGAACATCAGCCGCTTCTCTACCTGTACCGCGTCGAACCAATTCTTGTTGGTGCGGGTCCAGTCGCGCACGATCACCGCAGGGCCGATCTGCTGCTGCAACTCGGCGGCCACTTCACGCGCTGCGTAGACGTCGTTCAGCCGAACCTGCACGCCCATCGGCCCTTGCACCCGAAAGAGCCGGGCCGCGTCGTCGATGTCGATCAGCGCCAAGGCGCTGTCGTATTCGTAATGCCCCGACTCGAAGGTGCCCACCAGCGTGAACTGCTTCAAACGTGGCACCACGCCCGCCGGCGTGACCTGCCCGCCCGGCGCGACGATCGTCACCTTGTCACCGACGCGGGCACCGACCATGCGCGCCAGTTCGTAGCCGAGAACGATGTGCCATTCACCGGCCACGAGCTGGCGCATCAAGTCGGGATGGGAGCGCGCCAGGTCGGTGACCTTGCCTTCTTCAGCGGGGTCGATGCCGCGCACGATGGCGCCGCGCAGTTCGTCGCCGCGTCCCACCAGCGCCTGGGCCGAAACGAAGGGCGCGGTGCCGACGACACGCGGGTTCTGCTGAATCTGCGCTGCGGTGGCGCGCCAGTCGGGCAGCGCGCCTCCGCTGGCGTCGAAGACCTCGGCATGCGAGATCACGCTGAGCATGCGGTCGCGCACCTCTTTCTGGAAGCCGTTCATCACGCTGAGAACGATGATCAGCGCAGCCACGCCCAGGCCGATGCCCAGCATCGAGATCAGGCTGATGAAAGAGATGAAGCCGTTGCGGCGCCCGGCGCGTCCGGCCCGCGTGTAGCGCCAGCCGATGTGCCATTCGTAGGGCAGTGCGGGCAGCCAGCGCCGGTTGGTCGCTGCGGTGGCGGGTTGAGTCGGGTTCATGCGGCGCCGATGCTACCGAAGGCCGGGTTCGACATCGGGCTTGGGGTATTCGGCCCGGATAATGCAGCCGATGCATTTGCTGGTTGCCCACGCCGCTTCGCTGTCGCCCGGGATGTTGGACGCGGTCGGTGCAGCGAGCCTGCCGAACCTGCAGCGCCTGCTCGACATTCTGACGGCCGGCGAGGCGGATCACGGTGACGAGATGACCCTTTCGCCGCCCCATGAACGCAGCCTGGCACGGCTGTGGCAATGGCCGTTGGACGACGGGTTGTTACCCTTCGCAGCCCACGCCGCCAGCCTCGACGGTATCGCCCCGGCGTTGCACGGGGCCGCCGGCTGGGGGTTGCTGTCGCCGACCTATTGGCATTTGGGCACCGAACGCGTGGCACTGACCGACCCGCTGGATCTGCAATTGTCCGAAGCTGATTCGCGTCGCTTGTTCGACGCTGTCACCGCGCTGTTCGGTGATGACGGCTGGCAACTGCATTGGGGCGCCGCGACACGCTGGTATGCGGTCCACGAAAGCCTGTTGACGTTGCCGACCGCGTCGCTCGACCGGGTCGTCGGGCGCAACGTCGACCTGTGGCTGGGAGGGCATCCCGTGGCGCGACCGGTGCGGCGTCTGCAGGCTGAAATGCAGATGCTGCTGCACCGCCATCCGGTCAACGAGGCGCGTACGGCTACGGGTCTGGCGCCTGTCAATTCGGTGTGGCTCAGCGGCACCGGCCCGTTCTGCAACGCCGCCGACGTGCCGGAACTGCAGGTCGACGACAGCCTGCGCAGTGCTGCACTGGCCGGTGATGCCGGGCGCTGGACGGCGGCTTGGCAACGCCTGGATGCAGGGCCGCTGCAAGCGCTGTCAGCGCAAGCCGAGGGCGGCGTCGACGTTCGGCTGACGCTCTGCGGCGAATGTCGGGCGCAGACCTGGTCGACGCCGTTGCGCGGGCGCCTGAGTCGCTGGGTCGGCAAGCGGGCATCGGTTCTCGCCACGCTGGAGACTCTGTGACGAACGACGCTGCTACACCCCGCATCGAAGCGCGTGAAGTCCCGCCGCGCGTCAGCTTCGCTTTGGAGCAGGCCGGCGTGCACCCGTTGCTGGCGCGCCTGCTGGCATCGCGCGGCGTGCGCGAAGCGGCTGAGCTGGACGACAGCCTGTCGCGCTTGCTGCTACCCACCACGTTGCACGGTGCGGCCGAAGCCGGCGTGTTGCTGGCCGACGCGATCGACGCAGGCCTGCGCATTTGCATCGTGGCCGACTACGACTGCGACGGCGCCACCGCCTGTGCCGTCGCGCTGCGTGGGCTGCGCATGCTGGGCGCCGACGCGGCGCAGCTCGGCTATGTGGTGCCCGACCGAGCGGTGCATGGCTACGGGCTGACGCCGCCGATCGTCGAACTGGCGCTGCCGCAGCGGCCCGACGTGCTGGTCACCGTCGACAACGGGATTGCGAGCCACGCCGGTGTGGCCCACGCCCGCGCGCTCGGGATGCAGGTGCTGGTGACCGACCACCACCTGCCGGCGCTGGTGGATGGCCGGGTCTCGCTGCCCGATGCCAACGTGATCGTCAACCCGAACCAACCGGACTGCGGCTTCGGCAGCAAGTGCATCGCCGGTGTCGGCGTGATGTTCTACGTGCTGCTGGCGGCGCGCGCCGTGCTGCGTGAACGCGGGCGTTTCAGCGCCGCGACGCAGCCGCGGCTGGACACGCTGCTGGACCTGGTGGCACTCGGCACGGTGGCCGATGTGGTGAAGCTCGACGCCAACAACCGCCGGCTGGTGGCGCAGGGTCTGAAGCGCATTCGCGCCGGGCGGATGCAGCCGGGCGTGGCGGCGCTCTTCAGTGCGGCCGGCCGCGACCCGGCGCGGGCGCAGGCCTTCGATTTCGGCTTCGCACTCGGCCCGCGCATCAACGCCGCGGGGCGGCTGGCGGATATGACGCTGGGTATCGAATGCCTGAGCACCGACGACCCGGCCCGCGCCACCGAACTCGCCACGCAACTCGACACCATCAATCGTGAGCGCCGCGTCGTCGAAGCCGGCATGCGCGAACGTGCCGAAGCCGCCTTGACCCAGTTGCAGCCTTTGACGCAAGGCGCCGCGCCGGCTTCACTGGCACTGTTCGACGAAAGCTTTCACGAAGGCGTGGTCGGCATCGTCGCCGGCCGTCTGAAAGACCGTCTGCACCGCCCGACCTTCGTGTTTGCGCGCGGTGTGGATGGGCATTTGAAAGGCTCGGGGCGATCGATTCCGGGCTTCCATTTGCGTGACGCGCTGGACCTGATCGCCAAGCGCCACCCGGGTTTGCTGCTCCGCTTCGGCGGCCATGCGATGGCCGCTGGCTGCACCCTCGAAGCCGGATCGGCAAACGACGCGCCGGTGCAAATCTTCGACCAGGCGCTGGCGCAAGTGGCGGCCGAATGGCTCGACACCGCCACGCTGACTCGCACATTGCACACCGACGGCCCGCTGGCGATCGAGTGGTTCAACGCCGCCACGGTGCAGGTGCTCGACGCCCAGGTCTGGGGCCAGGGCTTCGAGCCGCCGTTGTTCTGCGACACGGTTCAGGTGCTTCAACAGCGCCTGGTGGGCGAAAAACACCTGAAGCTGCGATTGCGCCACCAGGGCACCGAGCGCGACGCGATCTGGTTCGGCCGGACCGAGCCGCTGCCGCAAGAGTTGCGGCTGGCCTTTCGCATCAATCTGGACGAATGGAACGGGCGCCAGCGGGTGCAGATGGTGGTGGAAGCGGCCGCGGAATCGGGCGGCTGAGCGACTTCTCAGGAACATCAGCCGAAGCGGCAGCTCCGGGGCCGATCAAAACTTGATCTCGGTCGTCATGACGCAGCCCTTTACCGAAGCGCCGGTGGGCTCGGTGTACGCATTGACGTGGCGCAGCACATAGTCGTCATACAGCCCGGCAGGATTGCTCGCCACCACCATCGCATGGCGCGCTTGGCCCTTGAGCACGTCGTAGCGCACCGAGACCGACCCGCTCTGCGCCTTGCGCAGCACCTCGTCCGGCACCATGCCGACCGGCATCGATGGTGGCGGTGTCAGCTTGGCAGCGAGGCATTCGGGCGAAATTTGCAGCAGCGATGGATCGCTCGCTGCAGCCGAAGTGGTTGGGGTGGTCGGTGCCATGGTGCTGCACGATGCGAGCGCCGCACAGCCCAGGATCAGAAGCGTAGTCCGCATGTCAGTCGATACTTTCTTTGGGGTAGGTGGGTGCAGCCCTCTGCAACAGCAGAGCAGGGCTGTTCGGCCGACCACGGCGACGTTCCGGTGGGCCGCGACGGCACCCGGACGATAAGGGAACCGACCGATGCGTTGTTGCGCTCGCTGTGCCGCAGGCGGCTTCAGGCCACCCGCCCGAACCACCACACCGAAAGGCCGGCAGCCAGCACCGCCAGCAGCGCGCCCAGTCCGGCGAACAGTGCCGTCACTTCGGTTTCCTTGCGCTCGACCACCATCCGCGAACTCAGCGACTCGTAGACCTTCTTCAGGTCCTCAGCCGTGCCGGCATAAAAGTATTCGCCCTGCGTCATCACGCTGATGTCCTTCAGCGTTTCTTCGTCCAGCCGCACCCGCATGCTCCAGCCGTCGAAGCCGATGATCTCGCCCTGGGTGGTGCCGATGCCCACCGTGTAGACGCGGATGCCGTGTTCGGCGGCCATCTTGGCGGCGTCGAGTGGATCAGGGCCAGTGGTGCGCTGGCCGTCGGTCAGCATGATGATGGCCGCCGAGTTGTACGAGCCCGGCGCCACCGCCTTCGATTTGCGCTCGTTCGGCTCACTGCCGATCGGGTTCTTGCCGGGGAAGTTGCGCTGGCCGGTGATCTGCTGGATCTCGATGCCGTCGTCGGGGAATAGCGTGGCCAGCGACAGGATGATCCCGCTGCCGGTGGCCGTGCCGCGTTGCAACTGGAAGCGGTCGATGGCCTTGATGACATCGTCGCGGCTGGTGGTCGGGGCCTGCACCACGGCTGCCGTGCCGGCGAACGACACCACGCCCACGCGCACTTCGCGCGGCAAGTTATTGACGAACGCTTTCGCGGCTTCCTGCGAAGCCACCAACCGGTTCGGCTTGACGTCTTCGGCGCGCATGCTGCCCGAGACATCCATCGCCAGGATGATGGTGCGCTCGGCCAGCGGCAGCGTCAGGACGGCGGTCGGCCGCGCTACCGCGAACAACAGTGCCGTCAGTGCCAGCAGCATCAAGAGCGGCGGCACGTGGCGGCGCCAGCCGGGCCCGCGGCCCAGCGCCATCTTCGCGACGGCGATGCTCGCCAGCCGAACCGTGCTGCGGCGTTTGCGCGACAGCATCCACAGGTACAGCGCCACGATCAGCGGCAGCAGCAGCAGCAGCCACAACAGCGTTGGCCAGACGAAGCTCATGTTGCGGGCTCCAGGGCGGCAGTCAGAGTTCGGGCACGCTTGAAACGGGCCGGGAAGCGGGCGGGGGTCTTGAGGCGCGCGCGTTGCTTGCGCAGATCGGCGAAGCGCATCAGCGCGTCCAGCAAGTCGTCGTCGGTGGCCAGTTCCAGCACATCGGCTCCGGATTGCGAAAGCGCGTCGATCAGTTCCGTTTCGCGTTGTTCCGCGATCGCTGCGTAACGGGCGCGAAACGCCGGGTCGGCGGTGTCGATCAACAATTGTTCGCCGGTTTCGGCGTCTTCAACCGTCAGCAGGCCCATGCCGGCGCCGTCGGGCAGCGCCATCTCCAGCGGGTCCCACAGCCGCACGGCGACCACGTCGTGGCGGCGTGCCATCCGCGCGAGCGCATCTTCCCAGCCGGGCTCGCTGATGAAGTCGGAGACGACGAACACCAGTGAACGACGGCGCATTGCGTGGTCGGCGCCTTGCAGCAACTCGGCAAGCGAAGTGGCGCCCACCGGTGGCTCGTTTTTGTTAAGAGTGGCAGGCGTGGCCCGCGGGCGCGGTGCTGTCATCCGCTGCAGCAGTTCCAGCACATGGCCGCGGCTGGCCCGTGGCGGCATCACCGCTTCGACATGGCTGCCGTAGAGCAAGGCGCCGACGCGGTTGCCGTGGCGTGTCAGGACCCTCGCCACGGTGGCGACGAAGCCGGCCGAGATCGCCAGCTTGGTGACATCGGACGAGCCGAAATCGACGCTGCCCGACAAGTCCAGCAGGAACCAGGCGTTGAGGTCGCGGTCTTCGACAAACTGCCGAACATAGGGTTGCTGCAGCCGCGCCGTGACGTTCCAGTCGATGTGGCGCACGTCGTCGTGGTGCTGGTATTCGCGCAGGTCGGCCAGGTCGATGCCGGCACCGCGCCAAAGCGTGCGGTAGTCGCCCTGCAGCAGGCCATCCAGGCGCTTGATGACGGTCCATTCCAGTCGGCGCAGCAATGCGTCGGGCGTGACCGGCAGGCCCGGGGTCGACGGCGGGGCCGCTGCAGTCATCAAAGCGCTTGCGCCGTAGCTGAAGCCTGCGTCGAATGCGCCAGCGGTTTGTCGGGCACCGGCACCTTGGCCAGCAGGCGCTGGATCAATTCGTCGGCGCTGGCGTTGTCGGCCAACGCTTCATAGCTCAGCACCAGGCGGTGGCGCAGCACGTCGGGCACCAGATCGGTCATGTCTTCGGGCAGCACGTAGCTGCGCCCGCGCAGCATCGCCAGCGCCTTGCCGCCTTCGATCAGGCCGATGGTGGCGCGCGGACTGGCGCCGTAGGTGAGCATGCCGCTGAGTTCCTTCAGGTCGTGCTTTTCCGGACGGCGGGTGGCGCTGACCAGCTTGACCGCGTAGTGCATCAGCGCCGGATCGCAGAACACGGCGCGGCATTCGCGTTGCAGCGCGGCCAACTGGAAGGTGTCGGCGACCGCGTTGACATCGACCTGCGGCCCGGTGACGCGTTCGACGATCACGAACTCTTCGGCTTCGCTCGGGTAATCCACCAGCACCTTCATCATGAAGCGGTCGATCTGCGCTTCGGGCAGCGGGTAGGTGCCTTCGGTTTCGATCGGGTTCTGAGTGGCCATGACCACGAACGGGTCGGGTACTTTGTGCGACTCACCGGCGATGGTGACCTGGCGTTCCTGCATCACTTCCAACAACGCGCTCTGCACTTTGGCCGGTGCCCGGTTGATCTCGTCCGCCAGCAGCAGGTTGGCGAACACCGGCCCCAGGCTGGTACCGAACTCGCCGCTCTTCTGGTTGTAGATGCGCGTGCCCACCAAGTCGGCCGGCACCAGGTCGGGCGTGAACTGAATGCGCTTGAAGCTGCCGCGCACGGTGCGCGCCAGTGTCTTCACCGTCAGCGTCTTGGCCAGCCCCGGCACGCCTTCGACCAGCAGATGCCCCTGCGCCAGCATCGCTACCAGCACGCGTTCCAAAAAGCGGTCCTGCCCGACCACGACGCGCTTGACTTCGTACAGCACGCGTTCCATCAACGTGGCGGTGTTCTCGGGTGTTTCGATCATCGGATGCCTATGAAGAAGTAGAAGTCGAGCCCGTGGCCAGCATCGGCCGCCAGAAAGTCAAAACGGCGGCATGCCGGCGGCGGCGGCAGCGTTCTCGATCGGCACGGCAAAGCCGATGCCGATGAACGTGCGCTGCTCGGACGGGTTCAGGATCGCGGTGACGATACCCACCACCTGCCCGTCCATGGTCACCAGCGGGCCGCCCGAGTTGCCCGGGTTGGCGGCGGCGTCGAACTGGATCAGGTTGGTCAGCGTGGCCTTGCCCTTGGGGGAACGGAACTCGCGCCGCAATCCGGAAACCACGCCGTAACTCACCGAAGGCCCGATGCCGAAGGGGAAGCCCACCGCGATCACGTGGTCGCCGGGCAACAGGTCGTTGGTGGAGCGCATGGTGGCGGGTTGCAGGTCGTCTGGCAGCTGGCGGGCGCGTAACACGGCTAGATCGTTCTCGGGCTGGGTGCCGACCACGTCGGCTTCGCTTTCGAAGCCATCGTAGAAGCGCAGCAGGATTTGCTTGGCGCCAGCCACCACATGCAGGTTGGTGAGGATCGTGCCGTTGTCGATGATGACCACACCGGTGCCCAGGTTGCGGGCCATGGCGCGTTGTTCGGGGTCGGCTTCGCCGTCTTCCTTGTCCTCGCCGGCCATCAGGCTGGTGACGCGGACGACCGACGGAATGATCGCGTCGTAGGCCGCTGCGGCCTGCGAAGGCAGCGGGTCTTTTTCGAGCGATTCACGCACCGCTTGGTCGATGTCGGCCTGGGTGATGACGCGCAGGCCGGGCTGCAGACGCAAGCCACCGACGATCAGCACCGTCGCCAGCAGCGCACCGGCTAGCGCCCACAGCGGCATGGCGTGTCGGCGGGCGAAGGTGCGGGTGCGGCCGGGAGCCGCAGCGGCCGTCGGGGCCGAGGTCCGAATGGCCGCCACCGACACGTCCGCAGCGACTGCGGGGCCGGTTTCAGCCAATGGTTTGCGGCGCGGTGAGCGGCTGTAGAGCGGTGCCTTTTTCATAGCTGCGCAGGTGTTTGCGCGGCACAGTATCACGTTGCGAAAGTCGCCGCCTGAAGGCCGACCACGGCCTGGGTCATCATCGCAGGATGTGGACCGATTCGCACTGCCACCTCGACGCGCCCGAGTTCGACGCCGACCGTGCGCAGGTGGTCGAGCGCGCCGTGGCGGCCGGCGTCAGCCGGCTGGTGCTGCCAGCCGTGGCGGTGTCCAATTTCGAGGCCGTGCGCGCACTGGCCCGGACCCACGATGCGGCTTACGCGCTCGGCATCCATCCGCTGTGCACGGGTGAGGCGCAGGACGACGACGTGGACCGCTTGCAGGACGCGGTGATCCGGTACCGCGACGACCCGCGGCTGGTCGCCATCGGCGAGATCGGCATCGACTATTTCGTGCCCGGCCTCGACCGGGCACGGCAGGAGCGCTTCTATCTGGCCCAACTGCGCATCGCGCGTGACAGCGGTCTGCCGGTGATCCTGCATGTGCGGCGCTCGGCCGACACGCTGTTGAAGGGCCTGCGCCGCATCGAGTTGGCCGGCGGCATCGCCCATGCCTTCAACGGCAGCGCGGTGCAGGCCGAACAGTTCGTCGTGCGCGGCTTTCGGCTCGGCTTCGGCGGCACCTTGACCTTCGAGCGCTCGCTGCAGATTCGCGAGCGCGCCCGCACGGTGCCCGAGACCGCGCTGGTGCTGGAAACCGACGCACCCGACATTCCCCCGCAGTGGCGCTACCGCACCGCGGCCGAACGCGCGGCCGGCGCCATGCACCGCAACGAGCCGGCCGAGTTGCCAGCCATCGGCGCCGTGCTGGCCGGGTTGCGCGGCTGGACGCTGCAGGAGACTGCCGTGCAGACCTCTCGCAATGTGCGCGCCGCGTTGCCCCGATTGAAGGCGCTGGACGCGTGACGAGCCCGCGGTTGCAGGGTCTGGCACCGGTGGTCTCTGCCGAGACGCGGCTGTTGGTGCTGGGCAGCTTCCCGGGCGTGGCTTCATTGCAGGCGCAACAGTATTACGGCCACCCGCGCAACCATTTCTGGCCGGTAGTGGGGGCGATCCTCGGCCGGGATCTGGTCGCCTTGCCGTACGCCGAGCGACTGGCTGCGGTGCTGCGGCGCGGCCTCGGCATCTGGGATGTCTATGCCAGTTGTGAACGGGTGGGCAGTCTCGACCAGGCCATCCGGACGCCCGTTCACAACGACTTCGAAAGCTTGCGCCGGGACGCGCCGTTGTTGCGCCATGTGGCGCACAACGGTGGCGAAGCGGCGCGAGCCCGGCGCCACTTGCAGGCGCTGGGCTTCGAGGTCCATATCCTGCCGTCGACCAGCCCAGCCAACGCCAGCTGGTCGTTCGAGCGCAAGCTCGCCGCCTGGCGCGCGGTCTTCACCGCCGCCGGCCTCTGAAACAACGATGAAGTCCATGCTCCGCGAAGCCATCGATCTGCCGCCCGTGACCTTGTCGGAATACGAAGGCGTGCGCTATCTGCACCTGGGCACGATCTGGGTGCAGGGTGCCATGCGCATCAAACAGCCGCAGCAGCTCGAACTCGACTACGTGCAGCGCATGTTGGCGAGCCTGTTGTGGTTGCCGACCACCGCATTGGGAAAGGGCTCGGCGGTGCAACTCGGCCTCGGTGCCGGCGCCGTCACCCGCTTCACTGCAAAGCAGTTGCGCATGCCCACCACGGCGGTCGAGATCAACCCCGAAGTCATCACCGCCAACCGGCTTTTCTTTCACTTGCCGGCGCGTGCCGAAGTGGTGCTGGGCGACGCCGCCGACTGGCTGGCGCAGGCCGAACCCGGCAGCGCGCGGCTGCTGCATGTGGATCTGTACGACCACGAAGCCGCCGCGCCGGTGCTGGACGACGCCGGCTTCTACACCGCCTGCCGTGCGGTGCTGGAAGATGGCGGCGTGATGAGCTTCAATTTGTTCGGCCGCGACGCCAGCTTCCGTGACAGCATCGAACGTATCGCCGGGGTCTTCGGTGCCGACCAGGTCTGGAGCCTGCGGCCCACGCGCGAAGGCAACACGGTGGTGGTGGCGGGCAGGGCGGTGGTGGTGCCCGAACGCGACGTGCTGTCGGCACGGGCTGCGGTCATCGAGAGCCGCTTCGG
>JALYUN010000289.1 GCA_030853725.1 Pseudomonadota bacterium
CGCCAGGACTACATCAAGCGCGTGGTGGGCTTGCCAGGCGACGAGGTCTCGTATCTGAACCAGCGGCTGGTCATCAACGGCCAGCCGGTCGAACTTCTCGCCAAGGGCGAGCATTACGACGACGACAGCATGAGCTATGCGCCGCTGTGGCAAGAAAAGCTCGGTGACATCACGCACGAGATTCGTGTCGACCCGCGCCGCGGCTCGTTCTACGGGCTGGAGCCGAAGAGCTTCCCGATGGCCGGCAACTGCCGTTACCTGCCCGACGGTGTGATCTGCAAGGTGCCGCCCGGGCACTACTTCATGATGGGCGACAACCGCGACAACTCGATGGATTCACGATATTGGGGATTTGTCCCTGACGAAAACATCATCGGCAAGGCATTCTTCGTCTGGATGAACTTCGGCAACCTCGGCCGCATCGGACCCTTCAAATGACCCCCATCTTTTTCGAGCGCAGCGCAATTCGCGCCCCGCATGCACCACGCACTCGGCAGCGGGGCATGACGCTGTTCGGACTGGCTTTCTGGGCTTTGTTGGTCGGCATGATCGGCTACCTGCTGGTACGAACGCTGCCCACGCTGAACGAGTACTACACGATTCAGCGCACGGTCGATTCGGTGGCGAAGTCGCAACCTGCCACGGTGGCCGCGGCGCGCCAGGCTTTCGACAAACAGCGCGACCTGGAGTATTCGATCAGTTCGGTGACGGGTAGCGACCTGGAAGTCACCAAGGAAGACGATCGGGTCGTGATCGGCTATGCCTACGACAAGCTGGTGCCGCTGTTCGGCCCGGTCTACCTGTTGATCAAGTATGAAGGGCGGTCTAAGTAGTCCAATGGACGCCGCTGTCCGCCCCGAGCTGGCCGCGTTGCAGACGCGCCTGGGCTACCACTTCAAACGTGCCGACCTGCTCAAACGCGCACTGACCCACCGCAGCTTCGGTTCCGACCACAACGAACGGCTGGAATTTTTAGGCGATGCGGTGTTGAGTCTGGCGATTTCTGGGCTGTTGTTCGAGCGCTTTTCCGATAGCGACGAAGGCGACCTGACGCGGGTCCGGGCGCACCTGGTCCGCGAAGACAGCCTGCACAAGGTCGGGCTGCTGATCGGGCTGCCCGACGTGCTGCATTTGTCAGAAGGCGAGTTGCGTGGCGGCGGTGCGCTGCGCCCGTCGATCCTGGCCGATGCCGTGGAGGGCGTCATCGGTGCCGTATTTCGCGACGGGGGCTACGAAGCAGCCCAGGGTCTGGTCGAACGTCTGTTCGGCGAAGTCATCCAGGCCACCGCAGTCGAGAACTGGAGCAAAGATGCCAAGACCGAATTGCAGGAATGGCTGCAGGCACGGCGGTTGCCGGTGCCGTCTTACCGGATTGCCGGTACGCGTGGCCAAGCCCACGCGCAGACCTTCGACGTCGAATGTGCTGTGCCCACGCTCGGCCTGACCGAACGCGGCGAAGGCCGTTCGCGCCGCAGCGCCGAGCAAGAAGCGGCGCGGCGCATGCTGGACGCACTGACAGCGAGCGACGATGGTCCGCTGGCTTCTTAACCCGAAGGCCATTCGTTGAGCGAACCGCCCCCCACCCTCGAACCGCCGCAGCGCTGCGGCCTGGTCGCCATCGTCGGCCGGCCCAATGTCGGCAAGAGCACCCTGTTGAATGCGCTGGTCGGACAGAAGATCAGCATCACCAGCAACAAGGCGCAGACCACGCGCCACCGCATCACCGGCATTCGCACCGTGGGTGCGGCGCAGTTCGTTTTCGTCGACACGCCCGGGTTCCAGACCAAGCACCAGGCGGTGATGAACCGCACCTTGAACCGCACCGTGCTGTCGTCGCTGGCCGATGTCGACGTGGTGCTGTTCGTGGTCGAGGCTGGCCGCTTCGGGTTGCCGGACGCAAAAGTGCTCTCTTTGCTGCAAGGCCCCGCATTGCAGGACAAGCCGGTGCTGTTGGTGGCCAACAAGCTCGACACGATGGCGCGTCGCAACGACGTGCTGCCGTGGTTGAAGACGATGCAAGAGCGCCATGCCTTCGCCGAGTTCGTGCCGATGTCGGCCACGCGTGAATCCGAAGTCGAGCGCCTGTTGGGCATTGTTCGGCCGTACCTGCCCGAACAAGCCTGGTTGTACGAAGAAGACGCGCTGACCGACCGCAGCGAGCGCTTCATGGCAGCCGAGATCGTGCGCGAGAAGCTGTTCCGCCTGACCGGTGACGAGTTGCCGTACAGCTGCACCGTCGTGATTGACAAGTTCGAAGAAATTGTCGACCCCGAGGACACCGCTTCGCGCTGCCCGCCCCCCGAGGGGAGTGTGGTCGCTTCGGGCGGCCGCGCACGACCACGAGGCGCACTGCGCCGCATCGCGGCCAGCATCGTTGTCGAACGCGACGCCCACAAGGGCATGGTGATCGGCGACGGTGGTGAACGGTTGAAGCGCATCGGCAGCGAAGCACGCCAGGACCTGGAACGGCTGTGGGGTGGCAAGGTCTTCCTGGAGCTGTGGGTCAAGGTGCGCTCGGGTTGGGCCGACGACGAAGCCCACTTGCGCAGCTATGGCTACGAATGAGCGAGCACGGGCAGAACGCCCAGCCGGGCCCATTCCCAAAGCTAGGCCCGTTGCCAAGCCCAGGCCTGCACCATCGGCCCGCACCACCATTGCTCGAAGCCCACTCCTGGCCTATGTGCTGCACCGCTACGACTGGAGCGAGACCAGCCTGATCGTCGAGCTCTACACCCGCGCCGAAGGCCGGATCGCGGTCGCGGCCAAGGGTGCGAAGCGGCCGACCTCGCAACTGCGCCCGGTGCTGATGCCGTTCCAGCCACTGCTGGCCATGCTGGGAAAAGCGCCGGCCGACGAAGCGGCCGAGATCCACAACCTGCGTGGTGCCGAATGGGCTGGCGGCGCGCCGCTGCTGGACCCAGCGGCGCTGTTCTCCGGCTTCTACTGCAACGAACTGCTGTTGAAGCTGCTGCCGCGCCAGGACCCGCACCCGTTGCTGTTCGACGCTTATGCGCAGACGCTGGCAGCGCTGGCGGTGGCCGACGAAGCAGCGGCGCTGCGCGCCTTTGAGCTGCTGCTGTTGCGTGAACTGGGTTGGTTGCCTGACCTGTCGCTGGCCACGCAAAGCGCCGCGCCGCTGGATGCCGCAGTGTCTTATGCGCTCGATGCCGAAGCCGGCCTGGTTGCGGTGCCGCTCGGCAAGGCCGGCGGCGTAGTCGGCAGCGACTGGATCAGGCTCGAGGCGGCGCTGGCGCATTTCGCGCGCGCGGCCGACACAGCACCATTGCGCGCGGCCTGCGGTCCGCTGAACGTGGCTTTGCGCGGGCCCCTGCGCCAGTTGCTTCACTATCATCTGGGGCACGACACATTGCGCACACGCCAGGTTTTGCAGGGCGTGCAGCGACTGGCCTGATGCCGTCATCGGGCTGGTGCCGACTTCGGAGCCCTCGCCCATGAATCCGCTCATCGCCGGAACCGACCCGCGCCGCAACGGCACCGCGCTGTCGGTCAACGTCAACAAGATCGCGCTGCTACGCAACACGCGCCACCTGAATTTGCCCGACGTGTGCCGCGCCGCCATGCTGTGCCTGGAAGCCGGCGCCGACGGCATCACCGTGCACCCGCGCCCCGATGCGCGCCACATCCGCGTCGACGACGTGCACGTGCTGGCAGCCTTGATGAAGCGCTGGCCCGACGCCGAGTTCAACATCGAAGGCAACCCGTTCCAGAACCTGATGGACATCGTGCGTGAGCACCGGCCGCAGCAGTGCACCTTCGTGCCCGATGGCGAAAGCCAGTTCACCTCGGACCACGGTTGGGACTTGACAACCGACGGCGATCGTCTGCGCCCGCTGATCGACGAAGCGCATGCGCTCGGGATTCGCGTCAGCCTGTTCATGGACGCCGACCCGGCGGTAATGGCGCTGGCGCGCACCGTCGGCGCCGACCGTGTCGAGCTCTACACCGAGCCTTATGCCGCTGCGCACTCGGGCGGCGTTGCAGCCGAATTGAAGCAGTCGCTTGCCACCTTCGCGGCCGCTGCGGCTTCGGCGCAGGCCCAGGGCCTGGGCGTGAACGCCGGCCACGACTTGAACCGCGACAACCTGGCAGCGTTTTTGGCAGGCGTTCCTGGTGTGCTGGAGGTTTCGATCGGCCATGCATTGATCGCCGAGGCGTTGGAGCGGGGGTTGCCCGAAACCGTGCGCGACTACTTGCGCATTGCGCGCGCGGCCGGTGTGGTTCCGACGGCTGCCGCCGCTGCGGTGCCTGCTGCCGTGCCTGCTGCTGATGCGACAGCGGTGAAGCCGCCGCTGGACTGGAGCCGCACGGGCGCCGGGCCAGTTCGATGATCTTCGGCATCGGCACCGACATCTGCGACATCCGCCGCATCGCCGCCACGCTGGAACGCCGTGGTGACCGCTTCGCGGAACGTGTGCTGGGTGATGCCGAACTGCGCGTGTTCCAAGCCCGACGCGGGCGTATCGCCGATCGCGGTGTGCGCTATCTGGCCACGCGCTTCTCGGCCAAAGAAGCCTTCTCCAAAGCCATCGGCACCGGCATTCGCGCGCCGATGCGCTGGCGCGACTGTCAGATCCTGAACGAAGCCAGCGGCAAACCGGTGCTGCGCTTGTCGGGCGCGCTCGAAACCTGGTTCGACGAGCGCGGTCTGGCCGGGCAAGTCACGCTCAGTGACGAGAGCGACTATGCGGTGAGCTTCGTCGTCGTCGAAAGCCGCGCGGCCAGCCCCGGCGCCAGGATGCCGGGGCTGGTGCTGTAG
>JALYUN010000301.1 GCA_030853725.1 Pseudomonadota bacterium
GGCGCCGGCAGTCGCTGTTCGGACTGCGCGTCGTACAGGTGGCAACGTGCGGTGTCGAAGCCGAAGCTGACGCGCGCGCCCGGTGCTGCGCGGAACTGCTTGGCGGCCTTGGCAGTGAGCAGGTGGCCGCTGACGCGGGCGGTGACGAAACTGGCGTCGCCTGTCATCTCGCACGCGAAGACCTCGGCTTCGATCCGCGCGCTGTCGCCGCGGGGTGGCGCGCTGGTCGCATCCACCACCAGGTCTTCGGGCCGTATTCCCAGCACCACCTGGCCGGCATCGGCGTGGCGCCGGTCGAAACCCGACAGCCGCACGCCGGGCGCTTCGAACACGCCGCCTTGCAGCATGCCGGGCAGCAGATTCATCGGAGGCGACCCGACGAAGCCGGCCACGAACAGGTTGGTCGGACGATCGTAGATCTCTTCCGGCGTGCCGATCTGCTGGATGCGGGCGCGGCTCATCACCACCACCCGGTCGGCCAGCGTCATGGCTTCGACCTGGTCGTGCGTGACATAGATCGTGGTGACGCCCAGGCTGGTGTGCAGGTGCTTGATGTGAGCGCGCATCGTGACCCGCAGCTTGGCGTCCAGGTTCGACAGCGGCTCGTCCATCAGGAACACGGCCGGGCGGCGCACGATGGCGCGCGCCAGCGCCACGCGCTGGCGTTGCCCCCCAGAGAGTTCCTTCGGCCGGCGCTGCAGGTAGTCGGTCAGCTCGACCTGTTGCGCGGCGGTCGCGACCGCAGGGTCGATCTGCGACGCAGGCAGGCCGCGCACCTTGAGCGGAAAACCGATGTTCTGCGCCACCGTCATGTTCGGATACAGGCCATAGCTCTGGAACACCATCGCCACGTCGCGGTCCTTGGGTTCGAGCCGGTTGACGCAGCGGTCACCGATCCAGATCTCGCCTTCGCTCAGGTCTTCCAGGCCCGCCACCATGCGCATGGTGGTGCTCTTGCCGCAACCGCTCGGGCCCAGCAGCACGACGAATTCACCGTCCGCGATGTCGAGCGACATGGGTTCCACGGCCGTGCTGCTGCCGTAGCGTTTGGCAACATGTTGCAAGCGTATGCGGGCCATGGGGCGTGTCGATACGTGATGGGATGGTGGGCTTGGTTCTGACTATGACTGCTGACGCTGACTTCTGACGCTGACTTCTGACGCTGACTTTGAACGTTTGCTTCAGGGCGCCAACAACTGCATCCACAGCGCCACTTCGTCCAGCAACAGCCATTCGCGCAGGATCCGCCCGTTGAAGATTTCGGCGTGGGTGATTCCCAGAATCTCCACCGGCTTGCCGGTGGCCGCGCCGTAGCGCCCGGCGCCGTTGTGCAGGCCGATCAGGCGCCAGCGCATGGCCACGCGCGGTGTGCGTCCGGCTTCGTTGCATTCGGCCAGGCTGTCGATGTGCAGCGTGGCGCCGTGGAAAGCCGCGGTCAGGCCGAACCAGAAAGCCTCGGCTTCCGCCACCCCCAGCGCCGAGGCGCCATTCGGTAACTGCAGGTCGCAGGCTTCGTCCAGGCTGGTTTGCAACACCGACAGTTCACCGCCCCACAGCGCGCGGTAAGTGCGCGCCAGCAGCGCGGCGCCAGCGCTGTCATGCATGGGGTCTACCCAAGCAGCCGGCGCCGGCGGCTGCCACAGCGGCAGCGTGGGTGCGCCGCGTGCGGCCAGCCACGTCGCGGCCAGATCGTGTGGCGTGCTACCGATTTGCAGCGCGATGGCGCCCTGGTCGCGCACCAGCCATTCGTGCACGATGCGGTTGTCGCGACAGATGCAGTCGGCCACCGTGCGTACGCGCACACGGCGCCCGGTGGCGCGGCCGAAAGCGCCGTCGCCGCGGTGCGTCATGGTGCTGGAAATGCGGTGCGACGACAGCCAGCCGGTGGCCGCGCTGCCGGCCGAGACGATGTCTTCGCACAGCAGGCGCCGGTCTGGAAACTGCTGCAGCGTTTCCAGCGTGCCACGCACCACCGCGTTGACGCCACTGCTGGTGCCGCCGGGCGTGATGACGGCACAGTCGGCGCCATACCAGTCGGCGATGCGGTGCGTCTGGCGGCCTTCCCAGATGCGCGCCGTGATGCTGCGGATGTAGTCGTCCAGGTCGGCGAATTCGGCGTCGAAGCCGGGCAGGGTGGCGTTCACAGGCATGTTCATCGGGGAGTTTTTGCAGAGCGCCGCACCACCAGCCGGGTCGGGATCACGACGTGGTCGCGCGCGACCGCATCGTCGTGCAGTTGCTGCAGCAGCATGGTCACCGTGGCTTCGATCATCGGCACTGCGCTTTGCTCCACGGTGGTGAGTTGGTAGGCACCCCATTCGGCCTGCGGCACGTTGTCGAAGCCCACCACGGACACGTCTTCGGGCACCCGCAAGTTGAGCGCGCCGCGCAACGTGTCGATGGCGGCGAAGGCCATGTGGTCGCTGGCCACGAACAGTGCGTCGGGCCGTTCGGCCGGACCCACCAGGCTGCCGAACAATTCCAGCGTGGCCAGCGCCGCGTCGGCGAAAGCGTAGTTGCCGACCGCGCGCGCCACCACACGCAACCCCCGTTCGGCCAAACCTTCGCGCAGACCGGCTTCGCGCTCCTGGTTGGTAGAAGAGTCTTCGGCACCGGCGAGGTAGGCGACACGTTGGTGGCCGCCCTCTGCCAGAAAGTGCGCTACCGAGCGGCCGCCGCCGTGGTTGTCACTGCTGACAGTGCTGACGCGCCCGGCCCGGGTGCTGCGGTTGAACATCACCACCGGAATCCGGGCCTGCGCAATCCGCGCCGCCAGACCCGAAGAAAGCATGGTCGAGGCCATCACGATGCCGTCGACCTGATAGCGCAACAGTTCCACCAGCAGCTCGTCGGCATCTTCGGCGTCGGTGATGAACAGCAGAACGTGGTAGCCGTCTTTCTGCAGCCGCTGCGACAGCGCCTGCAACACGCCGGGATAGAACTGGTTCTGCAGGTTCGAGACCACCACCGCGATCATGTGCGAGCGCTTGGTGGACAGCGAACTGGCGATGGCGTTGGGCCGATAGCTCAGCTTGCGCGCCGCGTCCAGCACGCGGGCACGGGTGGCGGGTGCCACGCTCGCACCCGGCGTGAAAGTGCGGCTGACAGCCGACTGCGAAACCTCGGCCAGTCTGGCCACATCGATGGAGGTCACCGCGCCCACATCAGGCCCTCACGGGAGCACACCATCGGCGCAGCGATCGATTAAAACGCGCCGCGGAACCGGCCCCGTTGAGCCACAGGCAGACGCCACCGCAGCGTGCAGCAGCAGGCAGAAAGCGTGAGGCCTTCATCGCAGCGGCGCCAGGACGTCCACGTCCATCTGCAGCAACAAGTGCGGCAGATCGATCAAGACCCAGTTCTCTTTCAGCCACGGCCCTTCGCAGCGCCACCAATCCATCACCCGCATGCCGATCGGCCGGCCGGTGGCAGCAACGCCAAGGTAGGCGCCGGCATGCGTGGCGCGCACGCTGGGCCAGCCGGTGGAGGCAACGAATGCGCCTTCGGCAATACGGGCGCGGTGGCCTGCGCCTTTGCGGTCGGGGAAGGCATGCAGAAACGGTGCCTGGTGGTGGCGCTGGAAGCCGCCGATGCCGCGGGTGCTGCCGATGCCGCAGGGGCCGTACCACATCATCTGTGGATGCCAGAAGCGTTCCATGCCCATGGTCTGCAGGTTGCGGCCGTCGAAGCTGAAGAGCCCCGCCACCATCGCCAATACCTGCGCCATGCTGGCGGTACCGTATGCCGGGTCGGTAGCATCCAACAGTAAACCGTCATGCCCGGCCGGGCCCGGCACCGACCATTCCCGGCCGAGGCTCAGTGGCAGCAGGCGCAAGCCCGCCTGGCGAGCGAGGTCGACGATGTCGAGCAGGATGCGGGCTTCCACCACGCGGGCGCTGCCGTCTACACCGCGCTGCCAACGGTAGAACTCGCCGAAGCGCAGCGTCGCGGGCTCGCCGGTGGCTGCGATGCCGAGCCAGTTCCGCATGAAAGTGCCCACGTAGTGCCCGGTGGTGCTGACCCACCACCCGGGCCCGGCCACTTCGGGTGGCGAATAGCCAGTGGCCCCGGCTGGCGGACTCTGCCAATGACCGCCGATGTAGATGTCGGTGCGGCGCTCCAGATCCGGGAACGCAGCCTGCAGGGGTGCAACGAAGTCTTGCATCACGGCCTCAGGAC
>JALYUN010000291.1 GCA_030853725.1 Pseudomonadota bacterium
GGCTGATGTTGCGCAGGGTGCGGATCGGCACCACCGCGTCGGGCGCGTCGATCGCCACGCCGCAGCCATAGCCGTGCTCCAGCGCCACCACACCGTCGACATTCGGGAAGCGCGGCAGCAATTCGGCCCGGATGCGTTCGACCGCGAAGGCGGTGACGCCGGCCACGCATTGCACGGTCTGGGTGATGGCCAGGATGTTGCGCGTGCCGACCGAGCCGTCGCGGTTGCGAAAGCCCTCGAAGGTGTAGCCGGTCAGCGGTGCCTGGGCCGGCGCTGCGTGCGTGGCGATCGGCAATCCTTCGAGCGAGCGTGCTTGCGGCATCTCCAACAAGCGTTCATGAACCCAACTGCCGGCGGCGATGGGCTGCAGTGCGCTTCCGATGACGACGCCATAGCGCCGCACGGCAGCACCGCTGGCGATGTCGGCCAGCGCCACCTTGTGGCCTTGGGGCACGCGGTCGACCAGCACCAGGCCACCGTCGAGCACCGTACCGGCCGGCAGCCCGCCGTCGTTGGCCACGATCGCAACGTTGTCGCTGTCGTGCATGCGGATCGTCAGCGGCTGCACGGTCATGTCGGGTCGAATCGGTCAGTAGCCCGAGCCAGACGGGGGCGCCTTCGCGCCGGCACGCATCGCCGCCATCACCTGTTGTGCGCCGGCGGCCATCAGGCGCGCGTCGGAGCCGACGGTGACGAACTGGAAACCCTTGGCGATGCGCTTCAAAGCCGCTTCGGTGCCACCGTTGTGGATGCCCGCTACCAGCCCGTGGGCCTTGGCACGGGCAAGGATGTGGTCGACGGCTTGCGCCGCCGGTGGGTCCAGGTCGTCGAAAGTCGGCTTGCAGCCGAGTGCCAGCGACAGGTCCGAAGGGCCGATGTAGACCGCGTCCAGTCCTTCCACCGACATGATCTCGTCCAGGTTCTCCAGCGCCTGCGCGGTTTCGATCATCGCGAAGGTGACGATGGTGTCGTTGGCCTTCTGCGGGTAGTCGGCGCCGCCGTAGAGCAGCGCCCGCGTCGGGCCGAAACTGCGGGTACCGCGGGGCGCGTAGTGGGTGTAGGCGACCAGGCGCTGCGCGTCTTCGCGGGTGTTGACCATCGGGCAAATCACCGCGTAGGCGCCCGCGTCCAGCGCTTTCATCAAGATGCCGGGTTCGAGCCAGGGCACGCGCACGACCGGCACCGTGCTTGTGGTGCTGATGGCCTGCAGCATCGTCACCATCGCGGGGTAGTCGATGATGCCGTGCTGCAGGTCGATGGTCAGCGTGTCCCAGCCCTGGTGGGCCATGGTCTCGGCCGAAAAGCTGTTGGGGATCGCGAGCCAGCCGTTGACGGCCGCACCGCCGCTTTGCCAGATTGCACGCAGGTTGTTCGCTCGCATCGTGGGTGTCTCCTTCAGGGTGTGGGGGCGGGGAACAGAAGCCGTCCGTCTTTCAGGAAGCTCTGCAGGTTGTCGAACACGCGGTCGGCCATCACCTGCCGTGTCTCGCGGGTGTTGCTGGCCACGTGCGGCAGCAGCACCACGTTGTCCATCGCCATCAAGGCGGCGGGTACCTTCGGTTCGTGCTCGAACACGTCGAGCCCGGCGCCGGCGATGCGCCCTTCGCTGAGCGCTTTGATCAATGCCGCTTCGTCGACCACCGAGCCGCGCGACACGTTGACGAGGAAGCCCTCGTGCCCCAGCGCGTCCAGCACCGCCGCGTCGACCAGGTGGCGCGTGCCGGCGCCACCGGCCGTGATCAGCACCAGAAAGTCGGCCCAGCGAGCGAGGTCGATCAGCGAAGCCTCGAAGGTCCAGGGCACCTCGGCCACCGGGTTGCGGGCGTGGTACTTCACCGCCATCTCGAAGCCGGTCGAGCGTTGCGCGATGGTGCGGCCGATCCGGCCCATGCCGACGAGACCGAGCCGCGCCCCGCTGACCTTGCGCGCCGGCGGGTACGCACCGCGCGGCCAGTCGCCGCGCCGCACGAAGCGGTCGGCTGCGCTGAATCCGCGTGCGACGTCGATCAGCAGGCCGAAGGCGGCGTCGGCCACGCAGTCGTTGAGCACGTCGGGGGTGTAGCCGACGGCGATGCCACGGGTTTTTGCCACTGCGATGTCGATCTTGTCGAGGCCGACGCCGAAGCTCGACAGCACCCGCAGCCGCGGCAGCGCGTTCAAGACATCAGCGTTGGCACCCACCGCGGCCGAGGTCACGGCCGCCTCGAATTCGGCGCCATGCGACTTCAGGTAAGCCGCGGGCTCGGGCTGCTCGGCCAGCGTGACCAGGTCGTAGTGCTCGGCCAGCCGCGCCACCAGCGCGGGTGGCAGCCGCCCCAGATTGACGAGCCTGCTTCTACGCGCCAGGGTCATTCGATCGTCACGTTGCCCTGCTTGACCACCACCGCCCAGTGCTTGCGCTCTCGTTCGAAGAACGTGGTGAACTCGGCTGGCGTCATGGTGTGGACTTCGGCGCCTTGCGACACCAAGCGTTCACGCATTGCAGGGGACCGAATGATGCGGATCAACTCGGCCGACAACTTCGCCAGCACGGCCGGCGGTGTGTTTGCCGGCATCATCACGCCCTGCCAGGTGCCTGACTCGAAACCCTTCACGCCCTGCTCGGCGATGGTCGGCACGTTCGGCAGCAGCGGCACACGCACCGCCTTCGAGACCCCCAAGACCTTCAGCCGGCCGGCTTGCACCTGCGGCAGCGTCGCCAGCATGCCGTTCATCACCACCTGGGTCGTGCCCGCAACGGTATCGGCGATGGCCTGAGAGCCGCCTTTGTAGGGGACGTAGGTCCACTCGGCGCCGGTCGCTTTCTCGACCGCCACGGCGGCCAGGTGCGGGGCGCTGCCGATAGCGGTGACGGCGAAGTTCAAGGGCTGCTTGTGCGATAGCGCTACCAGTTCCTTCAGGTTGTTGGCGGGCACGGTGGGGTTCACCGCCAGCAGGTGCGGCGAGTAGGCCAGCATCGTCACGCCGCGCAAATCCTTCGAAGGGTCGAAGGACAAGTGCTTGTAGACCGAGGGTGAGATGGCCAGCGAGCCGGTGTCGGCCAGCAGGAGCGTGTGGCCGTCGGTGGACTTGGCGACGAAGTCGCTGCCGGTGTTGCCGTTGGCGCCGGGTTTGTTCTCGACGATGACGGTCTGTTTCAGCGCTTCGGACAACGGCTGGCTGATGGCGCGGGCGATGATGTCCGACGTGCCGCCGGGCGGGTAGGGCACGACGATGCGAATGGGCCTGCTGGGCCAGCTTTGCGCAACGGCCGGTGTTTGCGCGATGGCGGCCGCGGTCAGGGCCAGCGTTGTCAGCAGCAGGCGGCGATTGGGCTTTCGGGTCATGCGGTTGTGCCTCCGGATGCAGTGCGTGGGGTGGTGTCGCTCGACCGTGATTCTGCGCTGCCGAGCAGGCTCGGCGAAGCGCAAAACGATCGGACCCGGTCCAGCACGCAACCGGCATGGGGCTTCGGCCCATGACTCCGGCGGTCAGCAACCCAGCGAAACCGCCTGCAAGGGCTTGGCAGTGGAGGGGTCGGTCACAACGAAGACCACCTGCCGCGGATAGTCGGGTACGCCGGGCGAGACGGTCAGCATCAGTTTTGCACCTTCACTGGCACCCCAGCTCGAAACCGGCTGGTACTGGCGCACCACATGGTCGTGGCGCAGCGTCTCGCCGCTGTTCTCTCCGGCACGCACTTGCGTCTGATGCCGGTCTTCCAGCACCGCCCAATAGCCAGAGAGCTGCGCCGACAGCCTTCCACCGCTGGGCCGGGCCGGCGCGACCTGCGCCGTGACGGTATTGCCTTCGCGGGTCAACGTGACACTGACCGGCGACTGCACCGAGGCTGCCGGCAGTTTCGGCCACGAGCGCCAGTCTTGCCCAGACACCACCACCTGCGGCGTGTAGACGCCGTCGTGGCCGGCCAGTCGCGCCAACTGATACTGCCGCTGCGTGGCAGCCGGTGTAGCGAAGCGGTCGACCCAGCCCAGGCGGTCCCAGTAGTCCACATGAAAGGCCAGTGCCACGACTTCGGGGCCGGTCTTCACGCTGCTGAGCCAGCGGTCGGCGGGCGGGCACGAACTGCAGCCTTCGCTGGTGTAGAGCTCGATCACCGTAGGCGTGAGCTCCGGCGACTGCGCCTGGCAGCTCATGCCGGCTGCGGCGGCACTTCCGGCGAAGGCGAGGCCGAGTGCGGCACTGGCAAACGAAGTACGGGGGATCGGGTGGCGCATGAGGTCTCCGGGTACGAGCAAGGCGGTCGATGGGCTTGCGTCGGCGTGCCGGCTTCGCTTCTTACAAGGCGCATCCGCCCACTACCATGCCATGGATGAGAGATGAATCCCCATTCGTGGCGGTGATCGGCGGTGGACCTGCCGGCCTGATGGCGGCCGAGACGGTGGTGCGTGCCGGTCACCGTGTGCAGGTCTTCGACGAAATGCCCTCGGTCGGGCGCAAGTTTTTACTGGCTGGCATCGGGGGCCTGAACCTGACGCACAGCGAAGGCTTCGACGCATTCGTCGGCCGTTACCGTGAACGCGCATCCGTCTTGCGCCCACGGCTCGAAGCCTTCGACGCCGATGCGCTGCGTGACTGGGCTGCGGCGCTCGGGGTCGAGACCTTCGTCGGCACGTCGGGGCGCGTGTTCCCACGCGACTTGAAAGCGGCGCCGTTGTTGCGTACTTGGCTGCACCGGCTGCGCGAACAGGGTGTTGTGTTTCGCATGCGCCATCGCTGGCTCGGTTTCGGCGAAGGCAACGCGCTGCGGCTGCAGTCGCCCAGCGGTGAGTTGCTGATCGAACCTGCAGCCACGGTGCTGGCGTTGGGCGGCGCCAGTTGGCCGCAGCTCGGCTCGGACGGCAGCTGGGTGGCGCCTCTGGTCGAACGGCAGGTCGACATCGCACCGCTGCGCCCGGCCAACTGCGGCTTCGATGTGGCCTGGAGCGAGCACTTCAGCCAGCGCCATGCCGGTGAACCACTGAAGTCGGTTGCGGTCGAGGTCAACGGGCAGCGCCAGGCCGGTGAGTTCGTGGTTACCGCCGGTGGCGTCGAAGGCAGCTTGATCTATGCGGTCTCGGCCCTGTTGCGCGATCAGATCGAGCGCACCGGCGAAGGCCGCTTTCAGCTCGACCTGTTGCCACAGCGATCGCTGGACTGGGTGCGGGCCGAACTGGCGCATCCGCGCGGGCCGCGAAGCTTGTCGACCCACTTGAAGACCCGTTTGAAACTGGCGGGCGCCAAAGCGGGTTTGTTGTGGGAGCTGGTGCCCAAGGAGGTGCAAACCGAGCCTGAGCGCTTCGCCGAACAGATCAAGTCGCTGACGCTCACCGTCAAAGCGCCACGGCCGATCGCCGAGGCGATCAGCAGTGCCGGCGGGGTTCGCTTCGAAGCGCTGGATGACCACCTGATGGCGCACCGGTTGCCGGGCGTGTTCTGTGCCGGCGAGATGCTCGATTGGGAAGCGCCGACCGGTGGCTATCTGCTGGGTGCCTGCTTCGCAACCGGAGCCCGGGCGGGGCAGGGCGCTGCAGCCTGGGTGACGTCGCACGGCACTTAAACTGCCCGGCCTATAACTACCCTTGGCCCGCGTTCTTGGACACCATCCTGCTGCAGATCGCCGACGAACTGAAGGTTCGTCCGGCGCAAGTCAAAGCCGCTGTCGACCTGCTGGACGCCGGTTCGACCGTTCCTTTCATTGCCCGCTACCGCAAAGAAGCGACGGACAACCTGGACGACATCCAGTTGCGTGAACTCGAATCGCGGCTGTCTTATTTGCGTGAGCTGCAAGCGCGCCGCCAGAGTGTGCTGGCCAGCATCGAAGAACAGGGCAAGCTGACACCTGTTCTGCGCAGCGACATCGAAGCCGCGCCGACCAAACAGGAACTGGAAGACCTGTATCTGCCGTTCAAGGTGAAACGGCGCACCAAGGGAACGATCGCTCGCGAAGCCGGGCTGGAACCGTTGGCGGAGAAACTGTTCGCCGACCCCACCCTCGACCCATCCGCCGAAGCGGGGGCCTTCGTCAATGCCGAAGCCGGCTTTGCCGACGCACCCGCAGTGCTCGACGGCGTGCGCGACCTGTGGGCAGAACGCTGGGCCGAAGACGCGGTGCTGGTGGGCTCGCTGCGCGAATGGTTGTGGGCCGAAGGCCGCCTGCAGAGCAAGCTGAGCAGCGGCAAGGACGGCGTACACCCGGACGCCGCCAAGTTCCGCGACTACTTCGACTACGCCGAGCCGATCGGCAAAGTGCCGAGCCACCGCGCGCTGGCGGTGTTTCGCGGCCGCTCGCTGGAATGGCTCGACGCGAAACTGGTGTTCGAAGAACCCGGTGACGACAAGGCAGCGCCCAGCCTGGCCGAAGGCCGCATTGCGCA
The DNA here is from genome assembly GCA_030853725.1 of Pseudomonadota bacterium. Taxonomy (GTDB): domain Bacteria; phylum Pseudomonadota; class Gammaproteobacteria; order Burkholderiales; family Burkholderiaceae_C; genus Rubrivivax. The sequence goes on from JALYUN010000291.1 coordinate 6,357, forward strand.
GCATCTGAAGTGGTCACACCGCAACCGCGCCGGCGACCCCTTGATGCGCAAGGCGATCGCGTGGACCTGGAAGGTCAAGCTCTCGCTGAGCCTGGAGCGTGACCTGTTCGGCCGCTTGCGTGAAGCGGCGGAGGCCGTCGCCATCAAGGTCTTCGCCGACAACTTGCGCGACCTGTTGCTGGCGGCACCGGCCGGCAAGCGCGTGGTGATGGGCCTCGACCCCGGCATCCGCACCGGCGTCAAGGTGGCGGTGGTGTCCGACACCGGCAAGGTGCTGGCCACACACACCGTTTACCCGCACGAACCCCGGCGCGACTGGGAAGGGTCGCTCCACACGCTGGCGCAACTGGTGGCCGCGCACGGCGTCAACCTGATCGCGATCGGCAACGGCACCGCCAGCCGCGAAACCGACAAGCTGGCCGCCGACCTGATCAAGCGCATCGCTCCAGTAGCGCCCGACGCGAAGCTGGAGAAAGTGGTGGTCAGCGAGTCGGGTGCGTCGGTCTATTCGGCCAGCGAATTCGCCAGCAACGAACTGCCCGACCTGGACGTGAGCTTGCGCGGCGCCGTCAGCATCGCTCGCCGATTGCAGGACCCGTTGTCCGAGTTGGTGAAGATCGACCCGAAGAGCATCGGCGTCGGGCAGTACCAGCACGACTTGAATCAGAGCGCGCTGGCGCGGTCGCTGGACGCGGTGGTCGAAGATTGCGTCAATGCCGTCGGGGTCGACTTGAACACCGCTTCGGCGCCGCTGCTGACGCGGGTGTCCGGGCTGTCATCGACCGTGGCCACAGCCATCGTCCGCTGGCGCGATGCGCATGGCGCTTTCCGCAGCCGGCGCCAGTTGCTGGACGTGTCCGGCCTGGGGCCGAAGAGCTTCGAGCAGTCGGCTGGCTTCCTGCGGATTCGCAATGGTGACGACCCGCTGGACATGACCGGCGTGCACCCAGAGACCTATTCCGTGGTGCAGAAACTGCTGGCGGCCACCCGGCGGCCGGTGCAGGAGTTGATGGGCCGCGCCGAGGTGTTGCGCACGCTGAAGCCGGAAGCCTTTGCCGACGAGCGTTTCGGTACGATTACCGTCAAGGACATCCTGGTCGAGCTGGAGAAGCCGGGGCGCGACCCGCGGCCCGACTTCAAGGTGGCGCGCTTCGATGAGGGTGTCGCTGAAATCGGTGACCTGCAGCCCGGCATGGTGCTGGAAGGCACGGTCAGCAACGTCGCGGCCTTCGGTGCTTTCGTCGACCTGGGGGTGCACCAGGACGGCTTGGTCCACGTCAGTCAGTTGTCGAACAAGTTCGTCGCCGATGCGCGTGAGGTGGTGCGGACCGGGCAGGTGGTGAAGGTGCGTGTGCAAGAGGTGGACCTGGCACGCAAGCGGATCTCGTTGACGATGAAGCTCGATGCACCGCTGGCGGGGCCAGCTGTACAAAGCCGTGAGAACCGCTTCGAGCCCACAGTACGCCAGTCGCAGCGCGGTCGTGCGCCAGCGCCGCAGCCCGCCGAAGCCGCATCCAGCAGCGCGATGGCAGCGGCGTTCGCCAAGTTGAAGTCGTCCTGACGGCATCGTCTTGAAGGCGCTGCAGGTCTGGGCCGGGCCCCGTGCGCTGGCGCAGCTGCGCGAACGCGGGCTGGCGCCGGCCGACGTGCGGGTGGTGCCGGCAGCTGCCGGCGGGCCCAAAGG
>JALYUN010000322.1 GCA_030853725.1 Pseudomonadota bacterium
GCGCTACACCGCGTGGACCTTCGGCGAGCTGCCCGAGCTGATGGAGCTGGCCAAGGGCGGCCAGACGCTCGTCGGTTTCCCGGCACTCGTCGACGAAGGCGGCGCCGTCGGCATCGAGCTCTTCGACGAGCCGGAGGTTGCCCGGCACACGCACCGCGCCGGCCTGCGGCGGCTCGTCGCGCTGCAGCTTCGTGACGCCCTGAAGTACCTCGAGAAGAATTTGCCCGACCTGCAGAAGATGGCCGTTGCTTACATGCCTCTGGGCAGCGCCGACGAGCTGCGCACGCAGATCGTCGATGCCGCGCTCGATCGCGCCTTTCTCGTCGAGCCATGGCCGACCGATGCCGCGAGCTTCGAAAAGCGCCTCGCCGAGGGCCGCGGCCGGCTGACCCTGATCGCCGGCGAGGTCTCGCGGCTGGCGGCCGTCGTGCTCGCCGAGCATGCCGCAGTCGTTCGCAAGTTGAAGGACAGCCGGCCGCCGAAAGACGTTGCCGACGACATCGCTGCGCAACTCGATCGCCTGGTGCCGAAACGCTTCGTCACGCAGACGCCGTGGCCGCAGCTCGGCCAGTTGCCGCGCTACCTCAAGGCGATCACGATGCGTCTCGACAAGCTGCGCGCCGACCCGGCCCGCGACGCCGCCCGCTTCGCCGAGCTGAGGCCGATCGAACAACGCTATCTGCGCAAGCTCGCCGAGCGCCGCGGCACTGCCGACGCGCGACTCGACGAATTCCGCTGGTGGATCGAGGAGCTCCGTGTCGGCCTGTTCGCGCAGGAGCTCAAGACCCCCCAGCCGGTGAGCGTCAAGCGGCTCGACAAAATCTGGGATCAGGCCTTCGTCTGAGCGCCCTCGAAGGAGACCCCGTGCCGAACTCTCGATTGAGCAAGCTCATCGCCCGCAAGGCGGACGCGTGGACGGTGGTGCCCGGCGATCAGCGCGACATCGACGCCGTGGTCGCACGCTGCCGGCGCATGGTCAGCCGGCGGGCGATGGTCGCGGCCGGTGTCGCCGTGGTGCCGATCCCCGGCATCGACTGGGTCACCGACGTCGCGGTGCTCATGAAGCTCATCCCCGACATCAACCGCGCCTTCGGTCTGACGCTGTCGCAGATCGAACGTTTGGCTCCGGATCGTCGCGTCGCCGTGCTCAAGGCCGTCTCTGCCGGCGGCAGCATGCTGATCGGCAAGCTCGTCACGCGCGACCTCGTCGTGAAGGCGTTGCGCATCGTCGGAGTCCGGCTGACGACGCAGCAGGCCGCCAAGTTCGTGCCCTTCGCCGGCCAGGCCGTCTCGGCCGCGCTCACCTACTCGTCGCTGCGCTACGTGTGCGAACAGCACATCCAGCAATGCGTCGCGATCTCGAAGATGCTGCTGCTGCCGTCGCCCACGGTGGCCGAAGAGAGTCGCTGAAGTCATCATCGCGCGGAGCGGCCTCGTACAATGCCGCCTTCGGGGCGTAGCGCAGCCTGGTAGCGCAACTGGTTTGGGACCAGTGGGTCGGGAGTTCGAATCTCTCCACCCCGACCATTGATTAGGCATGCCTACGACGTTTTTTGAGCATTCGCTATCGGCGTGCTGTTGCACGCTGCTGACGTCGGCGCCTCGCCCCGGTTGATTCGACCCTTCAGACAACCCGCGCGCGGCTGCCCCGATGCTGAACCTTCACCGTGCCCGCAACCTGGCAGACAAACTCGGCGCCGGGCTGATCACGGGCGCGGCCGACGACGATCCCAGCGGCCTTGCGACCTATTCGCAAGCCGGTGCGCAGTTCGGCGCCGGCTTACTGTGGACTACCGCGTTTACCACTCCGCTGATGATCAGCGTGCAGATGGTCAGTGCCCGCATCGGCTGGTTCACCGGGCGCGGGCTCGCGGCCAACATCCGCCGCATCATGCCGCGCTGGCTGACCGTGCTGCTGGTGGCGCTGCTGCTGTTCGCCAACACCTTGAACATCGCGGCCGACATCGCAGCCATGGCCGATGCGCTGGAGTTGATGGTGGGCGGCCCGCCGCACGTGCACTCGCTGCTGTTCGGTGCGCTGTGCACGGTGCTGCCGCTGTGGCTCGGCTTCGACGCGATGGTGCGCCTGCTCAAATGGCTGACGCTGGCATTGCTGGCCTATGTGGCGGTGGTCTTCATGCTGCACGTCAATTGGGGCGCCGTGCTCTTGACAACGCTGATCCCGCACATTCAGGGCGACGGTGACTACTGGATGATGGTGGTCGCGGTGCTCGGCACCACCATCAGCCCTTACCTCTTTTTCTGGCAGGCAGCGCAGGAAGCCGAGCAGCGGCAGCGCTTCGACAACCGCGCCGGTGCGGTCCCGGCTGATACCACCACCGAACTCTTCACCTCTGAACATCTGCAGCGCATTCGGCTCGATACCGGTGTCGGGATGGTGTTCTCGAACGGGATCGCTTTCTGCGTCATGCTGGCCACGGCGTTGACGCTGCACCAGCACGGTGTCACCTCGATCCAGACCACGCGTCAGGCCGCCGAAGCGCTGCGGCCGATCGCAGGCAACTTCGCGTTCATGCTGTTTGCGGCCGGCATCATCGGCACCGGCATGCTGGCGGTGCCGGTGCTGGCGGCTTCTTCGGCCTACGCGGTGGCCGACGCTTTCGACTGGCGTTCGGGTCTGGACCAACGGCTGGTCGAGGCGCGTGGTTTCTTCTTCGTGATTGCGTTGGGCACCGCGATCGGCACGGCGATGGACTTCACGCCGCTGGACCCGATCAAGGCGCTGGTCTGGAGCGCGGTCGTCAACGGCGTGATCGCGGTGCCGATCATGGCGGTGATGATGCACCTGGGCAGCCGGGCCGATGTGCTCGGCACCCGCACGCTGAGCCGGCGTCACCGCTGGCTCGGCTGGTTCGCTACGGCCGTGATGGCGGCCGCCGTGGTGGCGATGGTGGTCGTGGGCTGAGCTTGCGCTGTCCACCGTCTGCGTGGTCTGCGCGTTATCACTCTCACCCCAACCCTCTTCAAAGGATTTCCTCATGACAACCCGACTGAGCATGGCCGGCCTGGCGCTGGCTTTCGCGTGTTTTGCGGTACCCAGCAGCTTCGCGCAGTCGCCTGCCGCCATGCCCGCAGGCTCCACCGGGCTCTGCAAGGACGGCAGCTACACCGCTCACGCCACGAAGAAGGGCGCCTGCGGGGGCCACAAGGGCGTCAAGGAATGGTTCGCCGCAGCGGGTGATGCCAAGACGGAGAGCCCGGCTGCCACGGCGGCTGCGCCCATGGCGACCAACGCAGCCATCAGCAAGCCGGCAGCCGCCACGCCTGCGCCTGCCGCGAAGCGCACCGCAGCGACGACCGCTGCCATGGCGCCCGCTGCAGGTGGTGGACCCGGCCAAGTCTGGGCCAACAGCAGCACCAAGGTCTACCACTGCGCGGGCAGCCGTTACTACGGCAAGACCAAGCAAGGTTCGTACATGACCGAAGCCGCTGCGAAAGCGGGTGGCATGCACGCCGATCACGGCAAAGCTTGCTCTTGAGTTGTTGAGGGTCGAACCCCGCAAAAACGCGCAGAGGCGCGGCGCTCAGCGCATCGGCACTGTCGCCGCAGCCATCCGGCGCATGAAATCCGGGTCGTGCGGTTCCAGTTGCACTTTGTCGAACGCAGGCCGCCGCAGCGGCATCACACTGTCGTCGATCTCGGCCGCCAGCTTGCGCGCCAGGCCGTGCGCGGTGGCGATCAGCCACGAACCGGTTTCGCGGTCGTCCGGCGCGTCCTGGTCCAGGAAATGGTCGGCCGCGCGGGCCGCAGCATGCACCTGGTAGGCCCGCGTGCGCAGGGCAGCGACCTTGCTGGAGAGCACGCTGTCGGTGCCCTCGTCGCGCAGCGCGCGCGCCATCACGTCGAGGTCTTCCGCCAGTTCACGCGCCAGGCCGAGCGCGCCGGAGATCAGCCAGGACCCTGTGCTGTGATCTTCTGAAGTGTCGCGGGCATTGAAGTGGTCGGCCGCGCGGGCCGAAGCTCGCAACTGGTGGGCCCTTGAACCGATCTCTCGTAGCGAGGCGTGGCGGTCGCCGGGCGCGGCTTCGATGGCTATGCTGTAGTTCGCATCGACTGCGGCTTCGATGTTGAACGGGGTGCGGGGCTCGAAGGTACTCATAGCGGCTGGTCCTGGCGGCAACTCAAGCTTCATTCTGCCCACGATCGGCCGCCGTCCAATCCCGACCCCCCTGGAGCGAGGGCGTCAGCCCTGCACGCAGCACCCGCATCAGATCGAAGCCCGCACCGGGCATGGTGTCGATGCCGGTCGCTTCCGCTGGTGCGTTTGGAGCTTGCGGGCTCAGCTGCTCGAAGTGGGTCAGCATGGCTTCGGTGACGAAACGCGATCGCAGCGCATACAAGTGATGCCCGCCGAGCGCACGTTGCTGCGTCACGTGAAAGCGCTGCGGCGTCCACAACGTGAGCGCGTCGCGGGCTCGCGTCATCGCCACATACAGCAGGCGCCGCTCTTCCTCTATTTCCGCTGCGTGGCCGGTGGCCAGGTCGGCGGGCATGCAACCGTCGACCACGTTCAGCACATGCACCGCGTTCCATTCCTGGCCTTTCGCCGAATGGATCGTCGACAGGATCAGATAGTCCTCGTCCAGCAGCGGCGGGCCTGATTCGTCGCTGCTGGCGGCCGGTGGGTCCAGCGTCAGTTCAGTGACGAAACGCTCGCGGCTGCGGTGGCCACTGGCCATCTGAAGCAATTGCTGCAGGTCGGCCAAGCGCACGCGGGCGTCGCTGTGCAGCCGTTCCAGGTGGGGCTGCATCCACGCAATGACGCGCGCCAGGTCGTCGGGCCATGCAGTGCGCTCGCCGCGCAGGTGGGCCAGCAGTTCGCACAGCGCCGACCACGGCGCGGCTGCTGCTGACGGTGGTTTGAACGCGGCCAGCGCGCCCGTGTGCAGCAGCAGCCGCCGTACGC
>JALYUN010000324.1 GCA_030853725.1 Pseudomonadota bacterium
ACATAGGCGTCCAGGTTCGCTTGCTGGTGCGGCTTCCTGCTGCGGTCGCCCTTGGCGTCGGTCATGGCTATGCCGAGCGAAAGGTCCTGGTCCTGGACATGCGCCAGATAGGCTTCGAAGCGCGCCCGGTGCTCGGTGGACCCTTTGGCGTCGTCGATGCGAGCCGAGACCTGTGCCAGGCCGTTGAGCGCATCGTGCGCCAGATAGCGTTGAGCGCAACCGGTTTCCTGGCACAGCAAACGCACCGCTTCCAGCTTGTTCAGCAAGTCGCCCGAGGACTCGTTGACATGGAGCATTCGGCTGACCGTGCGGTTGCGGTTGCGGCTGGACTGCGTGGCCAGGGCGATGGGCTGCAGCTCCGGACGCAGCGCGAAGTCGTAGGTGTATGCCAGCGCATTCACGCCAGGGCGCAACGCTGGTTCGTCGACCACGCTGGCAACCTCGCGCCCGTCGACGAAGACCCGGGGCCGGTAGGCCCGCAGCGATTCCCGGTAGCCGTCACCGGACAACAAGTTCACCCGGCTGGGCACGGCCCCGGTTGCGACGCTCTCGTAAGGGGCATTCATCGCGTGGTTCTCCTGAACAGGTAGATTTCAGTTTAAACAGTGTTCAACCGATATCGAAGCAACCCGCGCGACCTCGACTTGGGCTTCTACCTGTTCCAGGGCATGAAGCCTCGGGGCCTGACCTCCGAGCTGAACGCGCTGCGCAACGCGCGCTGGCTGCAGTCGCTGGCCTCGGCGCAGACTGCGCTCGAGTCGCTGGGGCTGCGGCCCCCGGTTGCACTGCAAGAGGTCACGGCGCTGTTTGCGCACACGGTCGTGTTTGTTGGTACTGAGCCAGACCGGGCGCATCCGGCTGTTCAAGCAAGCCTCCCTGCGCCTTTTCAATATGTACCTGGATCAGTTGCTCGCACGCGCACACACCACTGCAAAGAGGGTTCGATGAACACAGCCGATGCCAACTCAGGCGCCCTGGTGCTGGTCGACTTTCAGGCGCGGCTGATGCCGGCGATCCGGAACGCCGATGCGGCGGTCGCCACCGCGGTACTGCTGGCGCGCGCCGCGCGGCTGCTGGGCATTCCCGTGCTGGGAACCGAACAGAATCCGGCCGGGCTCGGGCCCAACGTCGACCCGGTAAAGGCGGAGTGCGACCGCACGCTGCAGAAGATGCACTTCGATGCTTGCGCCGACGGTTTGTTGGAAGCCTTGCAAGACGCGCGCGGTTCGTACGCGCAGGTGGTGATCGCCGGCTGCGAAGCCCACGTCTGCCTGCTGCAGACCGCGCTCGGGCTGCTGCGCGCAGGCCTGCAGGTGATGGTGGTCGAGAACGCCAGCGCTTCGCGTTGCGCCCGCGATCACACGGCGGCCCTGCGCCGCCTGTCGCAGGCGGGCGCAAGCATCGTGACGCACGAGATGGTGATCTTCGAATGGCTGCACGACTGCAAGCACCCGCGCTTCAAGGACGTGCTGGACCTGGTCAAGTCCGCGGGGTAGTGCCGGTCGAAGAGAACCGCTAGGTGGCGCGGCGAAAGGGCCCCGGCGGCTCGTCCTCACGCAGCCAGCCGGTGATGCTGAAACGGTTGCCGGGCGCGTAGTTGGCGATTTGCGAAACGGAATGATGGGCCGGAACGGTGAAGATGTTGAGCGCATTGAAGACCGGCCGTAGGCCCTCTTCGATGTCGTACTGCTCGTTGAAGAACTGCAGGTAGCCGCCCCAGTCACGGCCCCAATCCTTGGTGAAGTTCAACACATAGGCGGCCACGCGGCGCTCCCGCGGATTTTCGTCGGTGTGGTACTTCAGAAAATGCCCGGCTCGAAACAGCGTCGCCTGGGCGTCGGCCCACCGTATGCTTCGCAGCCCGGTCAGATCCCGCACGAAACGCAGGAACGGCTCGCTGTTGAGGTACTCGAAGACGTCGAACAACGGCGTGCGCGGCTGGGCCGGATCGAAGTAGTTTGCGAGCAAAGGGTAGTAGTGATAAAGGAACTGGTAGCCCTTGCGCGCACCTTCACTGATCACGGCGGCCACCTGTCGTTGCTGCTCTGCTGTGAGCGCACCGACTTGTTCGGCGCTCAGTTGCGTCACCCGGTCACCCTGGTTGAACGCCAGACCCCAGGGCGTGTCCGCAGACAAGTGCTGCAGGATCTGCTCGGCACAGTCGTCGCTAAAGAAGTCCCGGACTTGACCGCGCCTTTTGGCCAAGTAGTCGCGGTGGAGCGAGGGCAGGTTCAAATTGGTGTTCAACTGGTAGCGCACGTGTGTCCTCCTCCGTTTTTAAGCCCCGACCCGCGCCCGGCAGCGTGATGGCCCAGTACCCCGACTGGTTGCTCGATCCGCAGTGGCTACCGCATGCGATCGTTCCCGCCTCGGATGCGATCGAGTTCGTGCACTGGACCCGCGAAGCCCACCGTGCCGCGACCTTTCTGTCTCAAGACTACCTGAAGCCGGACCAAGCTCGGCAGAGCCTCGCCCTGTCCGAACTGGCGCGGGTAGCGATGCAGCCATCGCAGCCGCTGCACTTCGTTTTCCACTCGGCGTTCTGCTGCTCGACGCTAATGGCGCGCTTGCTCGATCTGCCTGGCGTGTCGATGGGGCTGAAGGAGCCGGCCGTGCTGAACGACGTCGCCGCCCTGAAACGCCAGGGGCTGCCGACGGAGCGGCTGCTGGGGTTGCTCGGCCCGGTGCTGACCCTGCTGTCGCGGCCGCTGGGAGAAGGCGAGTCCACCATCGTCAAGCCCGGCAACGGTGCCAATGGACTGATTGCCGACATCCTCGATCAGGTGCCCACCGCGCGGGCCCTTTTCATGTACAGCGCACTGCCGACCTTTCTTCGCTCCATCGCCAAGAAAGGCCTGTGGGGGCGACGCTGGGCGCGCGGCCTCTACGCTCAACTGCAACCCGATTCCAGCCTCGACCCGGGTTTCGATCCGGCCGAGGTCTTGCTGCAGAGCGACCTGCAGGTGGCCGCTATCGCATGGCTCATGCACCAGGCCCAGTTCTTCGATCTGCTGAAACGCTGCACACCCGGCCGCATTCGGTCACTGGAAGGCGAAACCCTGGTCGCGCAGCCGGCGCAAACGCTGCAAGCCGTGGCAGCGTTGTTTGCGCTGAGGCTGGCGCCAGCGGCCATTGCAAACATCGCCGGCGGCGAGACCTTGCGGCGCGACTCGAAGACACACGAACGCAGCTTCGATGCTTCTCAGCGGCGGGCCGAACACCAGCAGGTGAACGACGCCCACGGTGAAGAGATCGCGATGGTGCTGCGCTGGGCAGAAGCCGTTGCCGGCCATTGCGGGGTTCCCATGACATTGCCCGCCGGACTGCTGGACTGACAGCGGCCTACGGCGCCGCGGGTGGTCAGCGGCGGTCTTGGTTGCCGTCCCAGCGCCAGGCCAGCAACTGCTGCAACGGCATCGGCCGCGCGATGTAATAGCCCTGCAAGATGTCGCAGTCCTGTGCGGCCAGAAGCTCGATTTGTTCGGCCGTCTCGATGCCCTCGGCCACCACCTGCAGGCCCAGCCGTTGAGCCATCAGGATGATCGAGCCCGCGACTGCCGATCGGTCGCTGGCACCGATCGCGGCCTGCACCAACGCGCGATCGATCTTCAAACGATCGAAGTAGTCGCGGTTCAGGTAGCTGAAGCTGGAGTAACCCGCAACGAAGTCGTCGATGGCCAGGTTGAAGCCCGCCTCGCGCAGGCGCCGCATCCGGCTTTGCACCATCGGGTCTTCGGCCAGTTGAACCGACTCGGTCAGCTCCAGTTCGAGCCAGGCCGGCTGCCCACCGGCTTCGGCCACGGCACCGGTGAGCCGCTCGACGAGTTGCGGGTCACCCAGTTGCACCATCGACACATTGACCGAGATCCGCAAGTCATCGGCCCAACGGCCGGCCGCGCGCAGCGCCAACGCGGCACCGACTGCTTCGCGCACCGCCCAGTCGCCGAGCGCACGAATCTGGCCCGACTCTTCGGCCACCGGAATGAAGTCGGCCGGCGACACCCAGCCCAGTTCCGCGTCGTGCCAGCGCGCCAGCCATTCCACTCCTGCCATGCAGTGCCGGCGCACATCCCACAACGGCTGGTAAGCGGCGCTCAGCAGGCGGCTTTCGATGGCGTGGCCGAGTTCGCGGCGCAGGCGGCCGCGGCGCTTCAATCGGTGCTGGCCGTCTGCGTCCAGCTGGTGCACCTGGTTGCGGCCACCCAGCTTGGCTTGGAGCATGGCGCGATCGGCGCAAGGCAGCAACTCGTCTGGCAATACAGCGTTGTGCGGCCCGATGGCCACGCCAACGCTGCTGCGCATGCGCAACAAGCGCCCGTCCAGCGTGATCGGGGACTGCCCCGCCGCGCGCAGACGCTGCGTCGCAAGCGCCGCGCCGTGAGCCGCAGCAATCGGTCGCCGGCCAGGTGGCCATGCCCGTCGTTGACGGCCTTGAAGCCATCCAGATCGACGAACAGCAAGCCGAGCGGCGCACCGTCTGAGCGGGCCCGCGACAGCGCGTCGGCGCAGCGTTTGCAGGTGGCCGCGGTTGGGCAGGCGGGTGAGCCAGTCTTGATCGGCTCAGAAGCGGGCCAGCCGCTGGGCGGTTTCACGTTCACACATCTGGTCCTGCAGGGCCGCGGTACGTTTTTCGTCCCGCTGCTCCAGTTCGGCCCGGGCTTTCGCCAGGGCCTGGTTCTCGGCTTTTTCTTCGGCCCGCTCGATGCGCGCTTCCATCACTTTCACGCGACCTGCCGTTTGCTCGTCCAGCCACCCGCGTTCGGCCACCCGCAGCGCGCGCGCAGGCCAGCCCAGCGCCGGGGTCGCCACAGCGTTCTTCGGCGGCCATCAACTGCACCAGCACGTCGATCTCGATGGCGTGCATGGCATGTTGCCGCGGCACGTCCAGGCTCTGGCGGAGAAAGCCGCGCGCGCCTTGCGGGTCGCCCAGCAGCAGGTTCACGGTGCCGGCCTGCATCAGGTAGTCGCCCCATTGATAGGGCTCGGTTTCGGGATTCAGCTGCGAGGCGATGCCGCTGATCAGCGCCGGTGCCTCTGGACCCTGCCCGGTGCCCGCCAAAGCTACCGCCAGATTGGCATGACAGTTGGCGGTGCGCACCCGGTCGCGAACCGGGTCGCGAACCGGGTCGCGCAGGGCCAGCTCGGCGCATAGCAGAGGAACGGCGCGCACCTAGTCGTGGTCCAGCATCAGCTCATAACTCAGTTTGTCGTACGCAGACGCCAGCTCGGTCCGGTCGGGCGCGTGTTGCAACAACTCGACCGCGAGTTCCATGACGCGCCGGTCGTCGGCCTTGCGCCCGGCCCGCCCCAGCGCCGGACTCATCTTGGCCAGGACCGCACCGTGCTCGACCGGGTCGCCCAGCGCCTCGGCCAGCGCCAGCGCGCGCTCGAAGGCTGCGACGCCGGGTGCTGTCGGCGGTCCTGCATGCGAAGGCCTCGCGGATGCAGTCTTCGGGGTTCGCGGCAAACACCGCCAGGTCAGGACACTGCAAGCTCACTGGCGTGCCTTCGGCCTGCGCGTGTCGGCAGCTGCCTCCGGGCGCATCGTCTGTCGTTCAACGCACTTCACCTTGTCTCGCTCCCCGAGCCCTGCGGACCCGCAGATCGGGCCGACGCCGTTTCGTGCCGGCACACCTGCCTTTACAGGAAAGCGCCGAGTCGACTTGAGCAAGGCGGGCGGCACAAAGCCGCATTTCAAACAGCAGCGCTGCGGCCCTGGCGACCCACTCGCAACTTCACATCAATTCGTTGAGCAAGTAGTAAGCGTTGTCCTTCAACTTGTGCCACCGCCCGCGCTTGCGCCAGACCTCGAGTTCGATCTCGGTGCAGTGCGGGGCGTACTTGTCGAACACCGCGTCGAGCCGGGCTGCGGTGGCCGCGTCGGAAATGCCCAGCACGATCTCGTCGTTGGTTTCGAAAGAACGGTCGTCGAAGTTGCTGGAACCGATGGCGCTCCACACGCCGTCGATCGTCATCACCTTCTGGTGCAACAGCGTGTGCGGGTACTCGAACAAGCGCACGCCGCAGCGCAGCAGCTTCTCGAAGTTGCGGTGCCCGGCGTGCTGCACCATCGGGTTGTCCGAGCCGCCGGTGGACGGCATCATGACCCGCACGTCGACCCCGCGCGCCACCGCCCGGCCGAAAGCATCGATCGCCTCGGGCTCGGGGATGAAGTACGGGTTCTGGATGCGGATGCATTTGCGCGCCATGCAGATGGCGGTGTGGTGCAGCAGTTTCACCGCGGGCGCCGAGCCTTCGGGCTTGAGATAAGCCGCAAAGATCGGCACCTCCC
>JALYUN010000343.1 GCA_030853725.1 Pseudomonadota bacterium
CCTGCGGTGCTGCCGTCGGCCGGGATCGACAGCGGTGCCAGCGCACCGGTGGCCAGCAGGTGGGGGTCGTCGAACAGCTCGTCGGGCCGTGTGATCGGTGCGAAGGGCAGGCCGACCGCTTCGAAGCGCGACGCCAGATCGGCCTTGGTGTGCGCGCTGAAGCGCTCGCGCAGCAGCGGGATCAGCCAGTCGCGCGCCTGCACCCGCAGGTTGTTGCTGGCCAGCCGCGGGTCGGCCTGCAGCGCAGTGAAACCGAACTCGCGGCACAGCACCGCCCACTGCGTGTCGCTCACCGCCGCCAGGAAGATCTGCTCGCCGCCCTGTACCGCGAACACGTCGTAAACACCCCACGACGAGATCCGGCTCGGCATCGGCGCTGCCGCTTTGCCTGTCACGGCGAACTGCATCATGTGCTGCGCCACCAGGAACACGTTGTTCTCGAACAGCGCGCTCTGCACGCGGCCACCGCGGCCGGTTTGCTCGCGCTGGCGCAAGGCTGCCATCACGCCGATGGCGCCGAACATCCCGCCCATGATGTCGTTGACGCTGGTACCGGCGCGCAGCGGCTGACCTTCGGGGCCCGTCATGTAGGCCAGCCCGCCCATCATCTGCACCACTTCGTCGAGGGCGGTGCGGTGGTCGTAGGGGCCGGGCAGGAAGCCCTTGTGCGAGACCGTGATGAGGCGCGGGTTCAAAGCCGCCAGCGCGTCGACGCCGAAGCCCAGCCGGTCCATCGTGCCGGCTTTGAAGTTCTCGCTGAAGACGTCGGCACCGGCCACCAGCTTCAGCACGATTTCCTGCCCGCGGGGGTCTTTCACATCCACGGCCAGGCTGCGCTTGTTGCGGTTGAACTGGGCGAAAAATCCGGCACCCAAGCCGAGCAGGCGGCGTGTGTTGTCGCCGGCCAATGGTTCGATCTTGACGACATCGGCGCCCAGGTCGCCGAGGATCATGCCGCAGGTCGGGCCCATCACCATGTGGGTGAATTCGATCACGCGCACGCCCGCCAGCGGCAGGCTGCCGGCCGCATCCGACTGCGCTGCGGATGTTGCGCTCGTCAAGGCCGTTCAGCCGACCGCGCGGCGGTCGTCACTGGTGCTGCGGCGCTCGCTGCCGTTGCGGCGGTCGCCCCAGGCCGCTTCCAGTTCCATGCGTTTGATTTCCTCGACGGCACCTTCAGAAGCGCCGCCGGCCTTGCGGGCTTGCGCGCGCGCCAGCCGCTCCATCAGGCGCAGGTCACGGTCGGACAGGCCGAGCGCGCTTTCGGCCCAGTGATCGACGATGGCCGACAGCGTGGCGTAGTGGATGGGTGCGGCAATGCGCCGGGCCCGCAACGCCGACAAGGTGCCGCGGTGGCGCGGGTCCACGTCGAGAATCACGCGCTCCAGCGCGAGCTCGCCTTCGCCGTCTTCGGCGACGACGTCGACCATGCGGCGCGTGAACAGTTCTTCGGCGCTGTAGAGGCGTCCCGAAAGAATCATTTCGTTGGCGACCGCAAAGCCGGCGCGGCGGATGCTGAAGTCCCACGCGCCCATGCCGGGAAACAGGTTGAACAGCACTTCCGGGAAACCGCCTTGCGCGCCGCGTTCGAAGATGACCTTGTGAAACGGCAGCACCGACTCCAGGCCGCCACCCAGCGTGTCGCCTTGCGACAGCACGGTGGTGTGGATGCCCAGGTTGGCGGCGTTTTCCATCCACCACACCAGGTCCACGCAGCGCTGGCCGTAGAGCTTGAGCGATTCCACGTCGCCGGCCCGCGCCAGCAACACGAAGAGGGCCAGATCACCACCGAAGTTGAAGACCCGCGGTACGTCGGAGGTCATCACGAAGTGGCGCACCAGACCCGGGTTGGCGCTGATGTCGGCCTGCATTTGCTGCAGCTCACCCATGGCCGCCAGGCTGTAGCACTGGATCGGGGTGACGCAGGTTCGGACCCGCAGCAGCGCCAGATCTGAACTCCATTCCAGGCGGATCGTCTTGTAGGGCCTGCCGAGCAGACCGGAGACACCTATGGCGGGGGTGGTGGCGGGCATCTGGATGGCGTGTCAGGAAAGATGGGGATCTGGAAATCCGCAAGTCACGCTTTGCGAAAGGATGGTGTGCCTGAAGGTCTTATATCGCTTCCAGGATGCGCGTGAAGTGGTGGAAGTTCACCTTGACGGACTGAATGATTGCGGCCATCTCGCGTTCGCGCTGGACGTAGTTCAGGATCTGCCGCAGCTCGGCCATGTGCTTCGCGTCCATCGTGGCGTGCGAAGCGATGAACGAGACGCCGCTGTCGCCGTCCAGCAGCAGCGATTCGCGGATCGCCGACGCGAACGGCCCGCCATAGACCGAAGCGATCACCTCAAGGGTATAGAGCATGCCGAGCACCGAGCACGGGTGCTGGCGCTGGGCGGCCCAATGGTTGTACCCGTTCAGGGCCAGCGTGTAGGCCGAAGGCGCGTGTTCACGCACCGCTTCGTTGCTGACCCCGACGGCCTCCAGGTCGTTCAGGACCCAGGTTTCGTGGCCCATTTCTTCGTGCATGTGTTCATACAGGAAGTGCCGGATCGGTTGCAACTCTTCTTGCGTCGGGTCGCCCATGCGGCTGGCGGCCACGGCGCACACCGGGTTGAAGTGCCAAACCACGTGGTACAGCTCCAGCAGCAGCTTGCGATAGCGCTCGACCGACATGCCGTCGGCAACGGCGTTCAGCACGGTGGGGTGATTTTCGAAACCGCGCCGGTCTTCGTCGGTTGCGGTAATCAGTTCGGAGAAAGGAGACGGCATGCAGAACCTCTGGCGATGGCTAGTCGACCGGGCCGGCCCGATCTTTGGTGTGGGCATTCTGCGGCCACTCGTGCTGCGCTGTGCCCTTCCCTTCGCAGACCGTGGCGCTTTTACAATGCAGCGATGAAACCCGAGCGTCGGCGCATTGCGGAGTTGCCCGACACGCTGGTCAGCCAGATTGCTGCTGGCGAGGTCGTCGAACGCCCGGCCTCGGTGGTGCGCGAATTGCTGGACAACGCGCTCGACGCCGGCGCGACCCAGATCGTGGTGCGACTGCAGGGCGGGGGCGTGCGGGCGATCATGGTCGAGGACGACGGTGCCGGCATCGAACGCGCTGAATTGCCGTTGGCGTTGAAGCGCCACGCCACCAGCAAGATCGCAAGCCTGGCCGAGTTGGAATCGGTGGCCACGATGGGCTTTCGCGGTGAGGCGCTGGCGGCGATCGCGTCGGTGGCCGAAGTCTCGGTCAGCAGCCGCACCGCCAGCGCGCCGCATGCGTCGTGCCTGCAGTCGGCCAGTGGCGAAATCAGCGCAGCGGCGCGGGCCGTCGGCACCACCGTCGAGGTCCGTGAGCTCTTTTTCAGCACGCCGGCACGCCGTAAATTTCTGAAGACGGATGCCACCGAATATGCCCACGCGCTGGAGGCTGTGCGTCGCCATGCGCTGGCGCGGCCCGATGTCGGCTTCGCCGTCTGGCAGGACGGGCGACTGGCTGCGCAGTACCGGCCGGCCACGGCGGCCCAACGCTGGCTCGACGTGCTGGGCCCCGACTTCACCGCGGCGAGCCGGGACCTGCTGTGGCAGCGCGGCCCGCTGGCGCTGGCTGGCCGGGTCGGTCATCCGGAAGCCGCGCGTTCCCGGGCCGATCTGCAGTACGTGTTCGTCAATGGCCGCCACGTGCGCGACCGGCTGCTTGCGCATGCCGTGCGGTCGGCTTACGAGGACCAGCTTCACGGCAGCAGGCAACCGGCCTACGCACTCTTCATCACGATCGAGCCCGAACTGGTCGACGTGAACGTGCACCCGGCGAAGATCGAGGTCCGCTTCCGCGACGGCCGCGCGGTTCATTCGGGGCTGCGCATGGCAGTGGCCGAAGCGCTGGCGCCGACGCGGGCCGTGGTGATGGATACGGATTCGGCCATTACAGCACCGGCTTCGGACAAGGCTGCGATGGCCGCCTGGCAGCCTGCGCTCTCCCTGCCCGAACCCCCGCAGGCCCGCGAGCCGCACGCGACCTGGTCCGGCAACGGTGAATGGCGCACGCCGCAGGGCAGTGGCGGGCTGGCCGCGTGGCGGGGTTTGCGTGAATCTGCTTTGCCGACACCTTTGCCGCAGTTCTCTTCGCAGTTCTCTTCGCAGTCATCGTCGCAGTCCTCAGCAGTATCCGCCGAACCCGCGGCATGGCCGCTCGGCCGCGCCATCGCGCAGATCAGCGGGGTCTACGTGCTGGCCGAAAATGCGCAGGGGCTGATCGTCGTAGACATGCATGCGGCCCACGAACGTATCGTCTACGAACGCCTGAAGCGCAGCCGTGACACGAGCCAAACGCAAGCCGCGTTGCCTTCGCAGCCGCTGCTGATTCCGTTGAGTTTTGCGGCCACGGTGCTGGAACGCGCCACCGCGCAGGCCGAAGCGGCCACGCTGATGGAGTTGGGGCTGGACGTGGCGGCCCTCTCCGCCAACACGCTGGTGTTGCGCAGCCGCCCGGCAGCGCTGCCCGACGGCGACCGCACCGACCTGGTCGAGCTGACCCGTTCGGTCCTTGCTGAACTGGCCGAATCGGCCGACGGCGGCTCCGACCGTGGCAGCGCGGTGGTCCAGCGCGCGCGCGACGAGCTGCTGGCAACGATGGCTTGCCACGGTGCAGTGCGCGCCAACCGGCGCTTGACGCTCGACGAGATGAACGCGTTGCTGCGCGAGATGGAGCAGACCGAACGCGCCGACACCTGCAACCATGGTCGACCCACCTGGCGGCAGGTGACGATCAAGGAGCTGGACGGATTGTTCCTGCGTGGTCGTTGAGATGACGCCCCGAACATTCCGGCACCGGCAGCACTGACGTGAGCATTCAATGGTTCCCGGGCCACATGCACACCACGCGCAAGGCAATCGCCAAGCGCGTGCCGGACATCGACGTGGTGATCGAGTTGCTCGACGCGCGTGCGCCGGGCTCCAGCACCAGCCCGCTGCTGGCTGAACTGACGCGCGGCAAGCCGACGCTGAAGCTGCTGAACAAGCAGGACCTGGCCGACCCTGAACTGACAGCGGCCTGGCTCGCGCACTTTCGGCAACAGGTGGCAACGCAGGCGCTGGCCGTGGACGCGAACGGCACGGCGGTGGTGCGCGCGGTGCTGGACGCTTGCCGCAAGCTGGCACCGCTGCGCGGCGGCATGGTCAAGCCGTTGCGGCTCTTGATCTGCGGCATTCCGAACGTCGGCAAGTCGACATTGATCAACAAGCTCATCGGGCGCCGCAAGGCCGCCACCGGCGACGAGCCCGGCATCACCCAAACCGAACAGCAGATCGCCCTGGCCAGCGACGTGACGCTGTTCGACACGCCCGGCATGCTGTGGCCGCGTATTGCGGCCGAGCAAAGCGGTATGAACCTGGCGGCGATCGGCAGCATCGGGCGCAATGCCTACGACGAAGAAGCGGTGGCATTGGCGCTGCTGGCGCGTTTGCGAGTCCGGTACACCGCGGCGCTGCGCGAGCGCTACCGCATCGACGACATCGACAGCCTGGACGACGCAGCCTTGCTGAGCGAGATCGGGCGGCGCCGCGGCGGCCTGCGCGCCGGCGGCGTGGTGCACCTGCAGAAGGCCGCCGAGGCCGTGATCAACGACTTGCGCAACGGCAGTCTGGGCGGGGTGACGCTGGAGACGCCCGACGAAGTCGAGGCCTGGCAGGCCGCGGCGCGGCTGCGCGACGCCGTGCGCCAAACGTCACGCCGAGCCTCGCGCCCACCGCGCGTCGCGAAGCCGGCGGCGCCGATCTGATCGGCGGACGACCGACGGTTTCGGTGCGTTACCGGTCACGGAAGCTGCAGCGCGACCGTCGACTCAGCTTGCGGTTTCGGCTTGAGGGCGCGGCTGCAGCACCACCTTCGCCGACGCAAGCCGGCCGTGGTGCAGGTCGTCGAAAGCCTGGGCACCCTGCGCCAGTGGCCGCCGTTCGACCCATGCCAGGTCGCCGAACGCACCACGCCCCAATAGAGCAACGGTGGCGCGCAGGTCGGCCATTGAATACGTGTAGGTACCCAGCAGGGTGATCTCGGCCAGCGTGAGCTTGCGCATGTCGATCTCGCTGGCCCAGTCCTGCAGGCCGATGTGCATCACCACGCCGCCGGGGCGCACCGCGGCCAGCGCCGCCTGGCGGGTGATGGCACTGCCGACGGCATCGATCACGAGTTCGAAGGCACTGTCGTCGGCGCTGGCGTTGCGTGGGTCGAAGGTGGCGCAACGCGCGTGCTGCTCGATCGAGTTGCGGCGCAGCGGGTTGACCTCGCCCACCTGCACCTGTTCGGCGCCCAGATGGCGCAACAACAGGGCGCTCAACATGCCGATGGCGCCGCCGCCGATCACCAGCACGCGGCCTTCGTGGATCGGCCGCGCCATCGCCCGTGCCGACAGGTTCACCGCGTGCAGCGCGGTCGCGGCCGGCTCGGTCAGCGCGGCAGCCACCGGATCTAGCGCGTCGGGAATCTCGATCAGGCAGCGGCCCGGAATCCCCATGCGCTCGGCGAAGGCGCCGGGCCGCGTCATGCCGACCATCGTGCGGTGGCTGCACAGGTTGTCGCGGCCCTGCAGGCAGTAGTCGCAGCGGCCGCAGGTGATCAGCGGGTTGCCGGTAACGCGGCGGCCGACGGCCCAGGCCGCGTCGGCACTGGCGAGCACCGTGCCGGCAAACTCGTGCCCCAGCACCAACCCGGGCTTGCGCCGCGGGTCGTGGCCATGGAAAGCGTGCAGGTCCGAGCCACAGATGCCGACCGCGTCGATCTGCACCACCACGTCGCCGGGAGCGACTTCCGGCGGGTCGCGGTCTTGCAGTCGCATGCAGTTGGGTTCGGTGTAGACAAGTGCCTTCATAGGGGTGTTCCGATCGCCGTGCGTGGCTTCAACCAAGTAGAGCCGCGGAACCGGCTTCGCCGGGCCGCAGGCGAGCGCCCCCTCGGGGGGCAGCGACCGGCAGGGAGCGTGGGGGCTCCATCAAAGTGCGGTGTAGCCGCCGTCGACCATCAGCGTCTGGCCGGTGATGTAGGCGCTGCCGGGGCTGGCCAGAAAGACGACGGCACCGTGCAGGTCTTCGAGCCGCCCGTTGCGGCCGATGGCGGTGCGCGACGCGTGCATCGCCGCCAGCGCCGGGTCAGCAAAGACCGGCGCGGTCAGGTCGGTGGGGAAGAAGCCGGGGCCGATCGCATTGCACGTCACACCGCGGGCCGACCAGGCCTGCGCAATGGCACGCGTGAGCTGCACGATGCCGCCCTTGCCGGCGCCGTATGGTGCGCTGTTGGCAAAGGCCCGCTGCGATTGCAACGAAGCGATGTTGATGACGCGGCCGTAACCGCGTTCCGCCATGCTCGGTGCCAGTGCTTGTGTCAGGAAGAACGGTGCCGCCAGGTGCAACGCAATCTGCTGATTCCAGCCTTTGGGTGTGACGTTGCCGAAGGGCTCGCGCAGGTTGATGCCGGCAGCGTTGACGAGGATGTCGACCGGGCCGGCAGCCTCTGCGATCCGCCGCCCTGCGGCCGGCAAGGCTTCGGTGTTCGACAGGTCCAGCGCGAGCACCTGGCAGCCGATGCCCCGCGCCTGCAATCGGGCGCTGGCGTCGTGCAGCGCCGCTTCTCGACGCGCCACCAAGCACACGGAAGCGCCGGCCGAACCCAGCGCCAGCGCCAGTGCTTCGC
>JALYUN010000015.1 GCA_030853725.1 Pseudomonadota bacterium
GGCCAGCCCCGAGCGGCGGCTCGACGCGCTGCGCGGGCTCGCTGATCGGGTGCAATCTTCAGTAGACGCGGTGCAGCACCAGCGACAGGACGACCTGCGCCTGCGCAACTGCGCGTTTATCGCCACATTGCACAACGCCACCACCGATGTTCAGCGCGCCAAGGCGCGCGAAACCGCCCAGGGCTACGCGGCTGATCTGCGGGCACTGGCAGCAACCGCAGAGTAAGCGCTCAACGCGGTGGCAGCTGCACCACCACGTTGCGCGGGTTGACACCGATGCGCGGGAAGTCCACCAGGGCCGCTTCGAACATCGCGCCCAACAGCACCGGGTCGGCACTGAAGTTGCCTTCGGTGTCGGCATGCGACTCGAACAGTGGCTTGCCCGAAGCGCGGTCGCGGATCAGCACGGCCACTTGCCGTTCGTAGCGCGGGTAGTCCAGTCGCGAGCCGAAGCCCCAGCGTGGCTGCAGCCACGGCCCGCGGTGCCAGTAGCCGAAGCCGCCACGCCACCACAGCGGGTCGTCCCACAGCGGGGGCAGGCTTTCGGTGGTACGGGCGCCGACCTGCACCAGCACGTCGGGTTCATTGCCCGCGGCGGCTTCGGCAAAGCCGGCTTTGAGCAGCGCAGGGCGGGCAGCGTTTTCCAAGACCTCGGTCTGCTCGGCCAGCGCTTGCTGCGACGGCAGTCGTTCGAAGGCGAAGCTGCCCGGCTGGCGTCCCTGCGGCCATTCACCGTAGCTGGAAACCTGGTTGCTGACGCTGTTCAAACCAGCGCACCCGGCCAACAAGGCGAAGGCTGCTGCGGTTACTGCGGCGCGCACCACGGTCGCGTAACTCGACATGAATTTCATGATCGTTCCTCGGCTGCTTCAATTTGTCCGGCATTCAGCGTGCCTGCCACCGGGATGCGGACGGTGTCGCTGCGGGGCGCTTCGCAAGGCGCTTCGTCGAAAGCGATGTCGCCTTCCGCGTCTGGCGCACCGGAAGCTTTGAGCGTGGTGAAGGGGTAGAGGTTCCGATCCATCAAATGCGAAGGCAGGGTGTGGCCCATGGCACGCAGCATGTTGTCGCTGCGGCCCGGGTATTGGCGTTCCCAGTCGCGCAGCATCTGCTTGACCTGCACCCGCTGCAGGTTGGTCTGGTTGCCGCACAGCGTGCAGGGAATGATCGGGAAGGCGCGGTGGTCGGCCCAGCGTTCGAGGTCGGTTTCGGCCACATACGCCAGCGGGCGAATCACCACATGGCGGCCGTCGTCGCTGACGAGTTTCGGCGGCATGCCTTTCAGCCGTCCGCCGAAGAACATGTTCATCAGCAGCGTCACCACCATGTCGTCGCGGTGGTGGCCGAGCGCGATCTTGTTCGCACCCAGCTCGCCCGCTACCCGGTAGAGAATGCCGCGCCGCAGCCGCGAGCACAGGCTGCACATCGTCTGGCCCTCGGGGATCAGTGACTTGACGATGCGATAGGTGTCGCGCGTTTCGATGTGAAACGGCACGCCCAGGCCGCTCAGGTACTCCGGCAGCACCTGCGCCGGAAACCCGGGCTGCTTCTGGTCGAGGTTGACGGCAATCAACGAGTAGTCCACCGGCGCGCGGCGCTGCATGCTCAGCAGCAGGTCCAGCAACGCATGGCTGTCCTTGCCGCCCGAGACGCAGACCATCACCTTGTCGCCGGGCTCGATCATGTTGAAGTCGCAGATCGCCTGGCCCAGTTGGCGGTGCAGCCGCTTGCTGAGCTTGTTGGCTTCGAAGGCCGCTTTGTGCGCTGCAGAGCGGACATGGGGCAGTTCGTTCAGTGCGTTCATTTCAGTCCGTTGGCTTGATGCCGAACACTTCGACGCCGACGCCGGCGCAGTCCGGGTAGACATCGGGTTTGGCGGTAGAGACCCGGGCGGCACGCACGCGTGGGTGCGCCAGCATCAAGGCCAGTACATCGTCGACCAGCGTTTCCTGTAGGTGGATGTGGCCTTGCTCGACCCGGCTCTTGATGCTGCGGCGGATGAAGTCGTAGTCGACGACCTCGTCGAGCTGGTCGGCTTGCGGCGTCGACAGCGCCAGCGGCACGTACAGGTCGACGTTGATCACCACCCGCTGCTCGGCCGTCTTCTCGAAGTCGTGCACGCCGATGTTGATGCGCACCTCGTAGTCGGCCAGGAACAGGCGGCGGCAGTCCTGCAGTTTCGGGTGGCCCAGGAAGCTGTTCATCGAGTGGCTTTCTTGCTGTCTTTCGGAAGTGCGGACTCGCGCGCTGCGAACATCACGTCGCGGTCTTGCGGTTGCAGGTGCTGGCCACCGTCGACCAACAACGTGGTGCCGGTGATGGCGGGCGATTCGATCAGGAAGTGCACCGCACGTGCCACGTCTTCGGGCGACGAGCTGCGGCCGAGCGGCGTCATGGTGTGCGAGGCGTCGAACTCGGCGTCGCTCATCTCGCCCGACAGCAGCGTCACGCCTGGCGCCACCCCGCAGACCCGCACCGTGGGCGCCAGCGCTTGCGCCAGCAGCGTCGTTGCAGTCTGCAGCGCGGCTTTCGACAGCGTGTACGACAGATAGTCCGGGTTCGGGTTCCAGAGCTTCTGGTCGAGCAGATTGACGACCACACCCCCGCCGTGGCGGTGCAGCGCGCGCGCCAGCAGGATTGCCGGTGCGGTGTTGGCACGCCAGTGCGATTCCATGCGCTCGACGCTGAAGCTCTCGACATTGTCGTACTCGAAGAGCGAAGCGTTGTTGACGATGGCGTCGATGCGTCCGAAGGCCTGCACCACCGCCGGCACCAGCGCTTCGCATTGCGCTGCGTCGGTCAGGTCGGCGGCAAAGCTGCGGGCGGGATGGCCAGCCGCGTGCAAGGCAGCCACGGCGCGATCGGCGGCTTCACCGGAACTGCGGTAGTGCAGGGCGACCGCAAAGCCCTGTTCCGCCAGGTGTTCGGCAATGCAGCGGCCGATGCGCGCCGCGCCGCCGGTCACCAACACGACTCGTTTCGATTCCATGCTTCCTACAATCGCGGCGATGGCTCTGGCACCGGCACCGCATCATCCATCCGGCAGTTTATCGGCGCGGATCGAAGGGGCGATTGCCGCCGCCGGTGGCTGGCTGCCTTTCGACCGCTTCATGGCCGCGGCGCTTTACGAGCCGGGCCTGGGTTACTACACACGCAGCAGCCGGCAATTCGGCACGATGCCGGCGTCCGGCAGCGACTTCGTGACCGCGCCAGAGCTGTCGCCGTTGTTCGGCCAGGCCCTGGCACGGCAGGTGGCGCAAGCGCTGGATGTCGCCGCAGCCGACACGGTCTACGAGTTCGGTGCCGGATCGGGCGCCCTCGCGGCGCAGTTGCTGCAAGCACTGGGCGAGCGCGTGGCGCGCTATGCCATCGTCGACCTTTCCGGCACGTTGCGAGCGAAGCAGGCCGAGCGCCTGCACGCATTCGCAGACCGCGTCGTTTGGCTCGATGTCTGGCCCGAGGCGATGTGCGGCGTGGTCGTCGGCAACGAAGTGCTCGACGCGATGCCGGTGCAACTGCTGCACTTCGACGGCGCGCAGTGGTTCGAACGCGGCGTGGTGTCGATGGCAGGACGTTTCGTCTGGGCCGACCGCCCGACCGCACTGCGCCCGCCGGGGGACCACGCCTTCGTTGCCGGTACCGTGGTCGAGATTCATCCGCAGGCCGAAGCCTTCATCCGCAGCCTGGCTGCGCACCTGCAGCGGGGGGCGGCTTTCTTCATCGATTACGGCTTTCCGGAACACGAGTTCTATGCGCCCTCACGCACCGGCGGCACGTTGATGTGCCACCGCGGCCATCGCGCCGATGCCGACCCGCTGTCCGATGTGGGCGCCAAAGACATCACCGCCCACGTCAATTTCAGCGCCATTGCGCTGGCGGCGCAGGACGCCGGGCTCGACGTGACGGGCTACACCAGCCAGGCCCGCTTCCTGATGAACTGCGGCTTGCTCGACGACTTGCAGAGACACGACGCCCATTCCGATTTCCGCGCGATCGCCGCCGCTCAAAAGCTGCTGAACGAGCACGAGATGGGCGAGCTCTTCAAGGTCATCGGCTTCGCCCACGGCATCGGCCTGGACCCGCTCGGCTTCGCGGTCGGCGACCGCAGCCACACCCTGTAGGCTCGGACTCGCAATGCGCTGGCTGCTGATCTTCCTGATCGCTTGCCTGGTCTTCAACGGCTTGGCCGGTTGGCTGCGCCGCATTGGACTCGGCCGTCTGCCGGGCGACTTCAGTTTCAGGCTGGGCGGGCGTGAATGGTTCGTTCCGCTGGCGAGTTCACTGGTGCTCAGTTTTTTGGCGATGCTGATCGGCCTGTTGATCTAGACCCCGATGTCCGCACCGCTTCTGCTCGGCTTCGTGCTCGGCTATTTCGCGCTGCTGCTGGCGGTGGCGTGTTGGACCTCGCGCCGCGGCGACAACGACGCTTTCTTCATTGGTAACCGCAACAGTCCGTGGGGGCTGGTCGCCTTCGGCATGATCGGTACGTCGCTGTCGGGCGTGACCTTCGTCAGCGTGCCCGGCACGGTGGCGCTGTCGCAGTTCAGCTACCTGCAGATCATCATCGGCCAGGTGATCGGCTATGCCCTGGTGGCCTTCGTCCTGCTGCCGCTGTACTACCGCCACGGGTTGATTTCGATCTACGGCTACCTGCAGCATCGGCTCGGCCCGCGTGCCTGCCGCACGGGGGCCGGCATCTTCATCGTCTCGCGCACGCTCGGAGCCACGGCGCGGCTGTATCTGGTGGTGGCCGTGCTGCAAACGATGATCCTGGACGCCTTCGGCGTGCCGTTCTGGCTCACCAGCGCCGTGATCCTGGTGCTGATCCTGCTGTACACGATGGAAGGCGGTGTGCGCACCATCGTCTACACCGACACGCTGCAGACCGCCGGCATGTTGCTCGGCCTGATTGCATGCACGGTGTTCCTGCTGCACCGCTTGGATCTGAGTCCGATGCAGAGCCTGGCGCAGCTGCATGAACGCGGACTGTCCCGGATCTTCGGCACCGACCCGCTGGCCAAGGACTGGTTCGTCAAGCAGATCGTGGCCGGCATCTTCATCACCATCGCGATGACCGGGCTCGACCAGGAAATGATGCAGAAGAGCCTGTCGGTGCGGCGCCTGGCCGATTCGCAGAAGAACCTGCTGGTGCTGGCGGTGGTGATGTTGCTGGTGGTGTCGCTGTTTCTGTACCTCGGCGGATTGCTGAGTCTGTCGGCTACCGCCATCGGGCTGCAAGCAACGGGCGACAAGCTGTTTCCGACGATGGTGCTCGCCACCATGCCGGTGGCGCTGCAGGTGCTGTTCGTCGTGGCGCTGGTGTCAGCGCTGTTCCCCAGCGCCGACGGCGCGTTGACCGCGCTGACATCGTCGTTCTGCATCGATCTTCTGGGCGTCCGGGAAAGGCACGATCTGAACGAAGCACGCATCGCCACCCTCCGCCGCCGTGTGCATCTGAGCTTCGCTGCGCTCTTCATGACGCTGGTGATGGGCTTTCACGCGCTGGCCGACCCGAGCATGATCGGCCTGATTCTGAAGATCGCTGCTTACACCTACGGCCCGCTGCTGGGCCTGTTCGCCTTCGGCATCTTGACGCGGCGCATCGCCAACGACCGCCTTACGCCCGTCGTGGCGCTGGCGGCGCCGGCCTTGTGCTGGGCCATCGACGCGAGTCAGCAAACGCTATTCGGCGGCTGGCAACTCGGGCTGGAGTTGCTGCTGCTAAACGGCGCGCTGACCTTTGCAGGGATGTGGCTGCTCTCGGCTACGGTGGACTCGGCGCGCTCAGTGCAAGGTTCTGCGGCGCAGCGTTGACAAACCAACGAGCCCGGCCGCCATCAGCAGCCACGTGGCGGGTTCCGGCACCGGCGGCGGCAGCGTCGTCAGCGCTTCGTTGTAGAGCCGCACGAGCGCGATCGATCCGTTGGAATACTCACCCTGGCCGCCGGCAACGACGTTGTCCAGAAAGAAGGCCATGTTGTTGCTGGCGTCGATGTTCATGACGTTGGAGGTGAGCGTGGCCTGCGCCGAGCCGTCCAGGTAGAAGGTCACGACACCGTTGTCGTTGACGAGGAATACGTCGTGGTAGATGTCGTTGGTGAACGACGCACCGCCGCCGATGGGAAAGATGTCCAGGTTGTTGCTCGGGCTGACATAGAAGCCGCTGTCCGACTGCCGGCTTTCGACATCGATGATGCGGCGCCAGGCGTTCTCGCGCTGCGTGAACTTGAAGACCATCTCGACCGAATAGATGCTGTTGCTGCTTAGCAGGCCGGTGGTGTTCAGCGTCAGCCCGGCCTGGTCCGATGTCGGGAGGGCGTTGCCGGAGAAGTTCCAGACGCTTCGGGGCGTGCCCATGACGGTATCGGTCGCGAAGCCGCTCTGCGACAGCGGGTCCGTCACGCTCAGCACCGGCGCTCCGGCCACGCTGGAAGCGAGGATGCCGTTGAAGTCGTACTGCGCCACCGGAGCCGGCACGGCGAGCACGCCCACGCTGGTGGTCAGCAGGGCCGCAGCGAAAAGTGACTGAGTCAGCTTCATGACGGGCTTTCGGAATCGTACGAAGCCGAAAGCGTATGCCTGCCGACACTGCACTTGCCATCCCCCGAACCGGGGGAGCGAAGCGAATCAGGCTGCGCCGGGGTGCTGGTCAGCGCGGCCCGGAAAGCACTTCGCCGAGCGAGTTCGCCAGCGTCGCTGTTCTGGCTGCGGCGATCGCCTGGCCGATGCCAGGGCCGCGTCGGCCCGCATCCTGCGCAGCGGCGGCCACGGCCGCGGTGTCGACGGTAAGCACCGCAGTCAGCAGGCCCGGCAACCGTATCGAGGGCAGATAGACCCGGTCCGCAAGGCCCGTGCGGCCGCGAGCATCGCATTCGCAGGCCTGCAGCACCTGGGGGAAGCGGGCCGGCCGGCGCAGTGCGTCGCAGCGTTCGAACAGGCGCAGCAATGCCGCAGCACCCAGCGTGCCGCTGGCGTGGATGTGGCCGTGTTCGCGGGCCACCACGTCGGCCAACGCGCGGCAGTCGGTCGGCACGCGCAGGCGTTCGCCCAGCTTGCTTGCCAGCTTCGCGCTGCGGCCTTCGTGGCCGTGGTGGCGCGGCCATTCGGCCTGCGGCGTGCTGCCCTTGCCCAGGTCGTGGCACAGGCAGGCCCAGCGCACCGGCAGCGCTGCGTCGACGCGGGCGGTCTGGTCCAGCACCAGCATCAGGTGCAGGCCGGTGTCGACTTCAGGGTGGTGTTCCGGCCGCTGCGGCACACCCCACAGGCGGTCGACCTCGGGCAGCAAGCGCTGCAGCGCGCCGCAGTCGCGCAGCACCTCGAACATGCGGCTCGGCCGCGCCGCCATCAGCCCGCGCGACAGTTCCTGCCAGACGCGTTCTGGCACCAGTGCGTCGACTTCGCCTTCGCTCACCATCCGCTGCAGCAAGGCCATTGTTTCGGGCGCCACCGTGAAGGTCGGGAAACGGGCCGCCAGCCGCGCGGTGCGCAACAGCCGCACCGGGTCTTCGACGAAGGCCGGGCCGACATGCCGCAGCACCCGCGCCTGCAAGTCCTGCTGGCCGCCGTAAGGGTCGACGAGTGTGCCGTCTTCAGCCTGCGCGATGGCGTTGACCGTCAAGTCGCGGCGCGCCAGATCTTGTTCCAGCGTGACTTCGGGCGCCGCATGGAATGTGAAGCCGTGATAGCCGCGGCCCGACTTGCGTTCGGTGCGCGCCAACGCCACTTCTTCTTGCGTCACCGGGTCCAGGAAGACCGGGAAGTCCTTGCCCACCGGGCGGTAGCCGAGCCGCAGCAACTCGTCGGGCGTGGCGCCGACAACGACCCAGTCCCGGTCAGTGGCCGGCAGCCCCAGCAGCGCGTCGCGGACCGCACCACCGACGATGTAGCGCTGCACGACCGCCGGTCTCAGCCGGGCGGCCGCGTCTTGCGGTACGGCTCTTCGAAACCGAGGAAGTCGGCTTCGGCCAGCGCGTCGTGGATCCAGTCGGCCACACCGGGCGCCGCAGCCACCCGGTGCACGTATGCGACGGCTCCATCGGACAACGGCAACCCGTAGCTGCGCAGCCGCATGCACACCGGCGCATAAAACGCGTCGGCCGCGCCGAAGCTGCCGAACAAAAATGGGCCGCCGCTGCTCACCAGCGCTTCGGACCAGATGGCTTCGATGCGCGCCACGTCGGCTCGCAAGGCCTCGTTCCGGGGCCACAAGTCTTCACCGACCTGCGCCAGCGAGGCCTCGATGTTCATCGGACACTGGCTGCGCAAGGCGCCGAAGCCGCTGTGCATCTCGGCCACCACACAGCGCGCGCGAGCGCGCTGCCCCGCGTCGGCGGGCCAGATGCCGGCTTCGGGAAAGCGTTCGTGCAGGTACTCGACGATCGCCAGCGTGTCCCAGACGGGGAAGCCTTCGTCCACCAGCACCGGCACGCGGCCGGCCGGACTGATGCGGGCCACCGCTTCGTAAAATGCCGAGCCGGGGGTGAAGTCGAAACGCAGCTTCAGCTCATCGAAAGGCAAACCGAGTTGGCGCATCAACACCCAAGGTCGCATCGACCACGACGAATAGTTTTTGTTGCCGATCACGAGTTGCATGGCATCACTTCCTTCAAATCAATCGCCGCGGTGCGCGGCACGCCACTGGTTCATACGGGCCGCGGCGTAGCGGTCACCCAGATAAGGCGGAGCGATGGCTACCAGCGCATGGGCCTGGATGCCCAGGTCGGCCAGGCCCGGCAGGCTGCCGCTGGCGACGTTGGGCACCTGCATCGACTTCAAGTTGTCACGCGACATCAACGGCTCGCCTGGCAGCAGTTCCATGAAGCCGGCCTGCAGCGCCCCCAGCGCAGAGGGCAAGGCAATCTGGGTTCGTTCGTTGCCCGACCAGCGGCCCGCCGCCGCCACCAGTTCCGACAGCGTGTAGACATCGGGCCCGGTCAATTCGTAGGTCTTGCCGATGCTGTCGCGCTGGTCGATGCAACGCACCACGGCTGTGGCGACGTCCTCGACCCAGACTGGCTGGAACTTCGCATCGCTGCCCGCCAGCGGTATCAGCGGCGCCAGGCTTTGCAACTTGGCGAACAGGTTCAGGAAGCGGTCTTCGGCACCGAAGATGACCGAAGGCCGCAGCAACGTCAGGTCGAGCCCGGCCGCCTGCAGCACCGCTTCGCCTTCGGTCTTGCTTTGCAGATAGTCCGACGGCGCACCCGGGCCGACGCCGAGCGCACTCACATGCACCAGCCGCCGCACCCCCGCCTGCTTGCACAAGGCTGCCAGGCGCCGCGGCAGGTCGACATGCACCTTGCGGAACGCATCGGGCTTGCCGTGCAGGATCGCGATCAGATTGACGACGGCATCGGCGCCCGGCAGCAGCCGTGCCAGTTGAGCGTCGTCGTGTACGTCGGCGTGCAAAAGGTCGACTGTCGGCAGTGATCGAATCCAGTTTCCGTGCCCGGCTCGCCGAGTCGGTACGACGATGCGCCCGCCGCCATGGCCGTGTTCGAACAGGCGTTCGCAGACTGAGCGGCCGACGAATCCCGTGCCTCCCAATACCACTACACGACTCATTGGGGCATCCTGCGCCGTTCGGCCGGGCCCGCCAAGCGGGAATCAGCCCCTTCGGGCGGTCGTGCAGGTCTCATGGAAGTTCCTTGTCCGGCGCGTTAGCGCCCAAAACGGGCGGCCCGATCGGCGGGCCCAAGCGTTCGCGCAGGGTCGGTGGGGTTCGACCCAGGCGCGCGGCATAGAAGACGCTGTTGGCCAGCACGATCTTCACGTAGTGGCGAGTTTCGCTGAAAGGGATGCTCTCGGCCCAGGCCGCCGGCTCCATCACACCGGCACTCTCGCGCCAGCGGCGCGGACGGTTTGGGCCCGCGTTATAGCCGGCGGTGGCCAGCGCCAGCGAACCGCCGAAGTCGTCGAGCACGCGCTTGAAGTAGGCCGCGCCCAGCAGCAGATTGACTTCCGGGTCGTTGACCTGGCTTTGCGCGTACGTCAGACCGATCTTGCGTGCGGTCCAACGCGCGGTGCCCGGCATGAGTTGCATGAGGCCCGATGCGCCGACGCCGGAACGCACGTCGGTGATAAAGCGCGATTCCTGGCGGATCAGGCCGAACAAGACCGCCGGGTCCAGGCCGGCTTCAGCCGCTTTCGACGTGATGTCCTTGCGAAACGGCAGCGGGTAACGCTGCGTCACGTCGACCTCGGCGCGGGTGCGTTCGCTGGTGTTGATGCAGCGGTCCCAGACGGCGCGCTCGCAGGCCCAGGCCGAGGCGGCCAGCAATTCGCGTTCAGACAGATCGCGCAGCGTGAAATTCCATTCGCGCACGCCTTCGCTGCGCAGGCCGTCGTCGATCAGCCGCAGCCCGCGCGCCAGGCCCGGCAGACTGCGTACCGCCTGGCGCTCGGCCCCGGTGATCGCCACCGGCGGCTTCGGCAGTGACAGCCGCTGACCGAGGTCTTCACTGGCGAGTTGGCCGTAGAAGTCGAGTTGCGGCGCTATCTTCAAGAGCGACTGCCGTGCCACCGCGCGCGCACCATCGCCGTCGGGCCCGGGCAGTGCCAGCGCCGACACAGCGCGCGCATTCCAGTAGACCCAGGCCGAATCGAGCTGTTCAGACGCGCTCATGGCGGCGATGGCGCGCTCGACGAGCGTCCAGCGCGCTTTGGTTTCGACCGCATTGCGCGGGCTTTCGCGCAGTGCGGCACGCACGTGCCAGGCCAGCAAGTCGTCGCTCCAGGGTGGCGCGCTGGTAGCGACCTGCGTGACTCCCGGCTTCGCGGTCGCGTCCCAGATCGTCCAGGCTTCGCGCGCATAGCCGGCAGCTTCGGGCTGCAGCTTGATTGCGGCTTGCTTGCCGATATGGGCCCAGGCCGTGGCCGCGTCGCTGGCCGCGAGCCGCGCCGCGCCCAGGCTCTGCACCAGTGCGGCGGCTTCGGCCGGATCGACCGCGGCGCTGCGCATCAGCGCCAACAGCGTCAGTTCGCGCGCGCTGCTACCGAGGCCGACCGGGCGTTTGTTCAGGAACTTGACCGGGCTCGCGAGCAGATCGGCCACGGCGGCACCGGCGGCTTCGCTGATCAGAGCCGCAGTCGCGCGCGCCAGGCGTTGCCGATTGAGTTCGACCGCGTTTTGCACCACCGGCCAAAGATCGGCGGGTTTGAAGACGCCGTCGGCCAACAACGTGCTGGCCATCAACTGGCAACCGTCGTCGGCATCGCGCTGGGCACCGAGCACCGCGAGTGCCGCAGGCTTCTGGTCGCGCTGGCCCTCGCGCGGCAGGGCGAGATGCTGCGCCAGCAGCGCATAGCACCGGACTTCGCGGTCGTCGTCCATGCGAAAGCGCGGATAGTCGGCACGCAGGTTGACCCAGTCGCGGCGCTTGCCCAACTCCAGCAGCCAGTCGTTGCGCAGCCGGTCTTCGACATAAGTGCCGGGCCAGCGGGCGTAGAAATTGTCCAGCTCCGACTGCTGGGCCGTGGGCAGGCGGTTCTGCAGCTCCCAGTAGTCGACCCACATCGCCAGCGGATGCTGCACGGCGGTCGCTGCGGCGCTCGCCGCTGCGAGCTGGCCGGCATCACCGCGTCGCAGCGCGTCGCGCGCTTGCACGATGGCGATGTCATCGGCCTGGCCCCGCGCCGGCCCGACCCAGGTGCAGAGCAAGCCGAGCAAGAGCGGCAGGCTCAGCACGGCGGCCTTCGGTAGCAATCTCATGCGGGGGAATTTAGCGCAGGCCCCGGTACCGCGGCGTGACAATAGGGCTATGAACCTGCCGCTGCCGCCCCTGGAACCCTCGCGTGACAAGAAGGTGTTGCGCCGGCAACTGCAGGCTGAACGCCAGGGTCTGGTCGACCGCCACCACCGCGCCATGCAACTGCAAGAGGTGCTGCGGGTCTGGCTGGTAGCGCGCAATGAAGAATCGATCGGCGCTTACTGGCCGATCAAGGGCGAGTTCGACGCACTGCCGGCCTTGTTTCGCTGGTCCGAAAGCGGGGTCGGGCGCCGCATCGGTCTGCCGGTCATCGACAAGACCACCAAGCGGCTGCGCTTCCACGTCTGGTACCCGGGCTGCGAGATGGAAGACGATGCCTACGGTATCCCGAAACCCAAAGACACGGCGGTTTTCGAGCCGACCTTGCTGCTGGTGCCGTGCGTGGGTTACGGCCCGCACGGGCTGCGGCTGGGTTACGGCGGCGGCTTTTACGACCGCAGCCTGGCGAGTCTGCAACCGCGGCCGTTCACGGTCGGTCTGGCGTATTCGAACGGGCATGTGCCCTGGCTGCAAGCGGAAGCGCATGACGTGCCGCTGGACGCGATCCTGAACGAAGACGGCGTGGCTTTCGAGACGTAAGCGGGTGTGCGCGATACTGGAGACCTCCACACCGAGCGGATACGCTTCATGAATGTTCTGACCCTGCTGGCTGCGATCGCGCTGGTTAGTTTTACAGCGCTGAGACCCGCTTCGGCGAAGACAGTCGACGGCTTGATCCAGATCAAGAGCCCGCACAGTGCCAAAGAAACGATGGACCGTTTCGAAGCGGCGGCCAAAGGAAAGGGATTGACCGTGTTTGCGCGCGTAGACCATGCGGCCGGCGCTGCCACCGTCGAGAAAACCCTGCGCCCGACCCAAGTGCTGATCTTCGGCAATCCGCAGGGCGGCACGCCCTTCATGCTGTGTGCGCAGACCGTCGGCATCGACCTGCCGCTGAAAGCGCTGGTCTGGGAAGGCGAAGACAAACAGGTCTGGCTCGGCTACAACGACCCGGCCTGGATCGCCAAACGCCACGGGGTTTCGAGCTGCCCGGTGGTACCCAACATGACGAAAGCCTTGGCTGGTCTGGCGCAGGCCGCAACTTCTCCCTGATGGTTCTAGCGCTGGAGGCGTTTGCAGATCTCCAGCGACAGCGCCGACTGGTTCAGCGTGTAGAAGTGAATGCCGGGCGCGCCGCCGGCTATCAGCCGCTCGCATAACCGCGACACCACCTCGACACCGAAAGCCTTGATTGAGGCTGCGTCGTCCAGATAGCCTTCCATCTTCAACGCCACCCAGCGCGGAATCTCGATGCCGTCGCGGGCTGCAAACTGCGCGATGCGGGCATAGTTGTGGATCGGCATGATGCCGGCCACGATCGGCACCGTCACTCCCAGCTTTGCGACCTCGTCGACGAAGTGGAAGTAGGCGTCGGGGTTGAAGAAGAATTGGGTGATGGCACGGTCTGCACCGGCCTCGATCTTGTCGGCGAAATGCACCAGGTCGCGTTGCACGTAGCGCTGTTGCGGATGATATTCCGGGTAGGCCGCGACTTCGATGAACCAG
This sequence comes from Pseudomonadota bacterium, assembly GCA_030853725.1. Lineage (GTDB taxonomy): Bacteria > Pseudomonadota > Gammaproteobacteria > Burkholderiales > Burkholderiaceae_C > Rubrivivax. The sequence goes on from JALYUN010000015.1 coordinate 13,314, forward strand.
TCGCGACCTTGCGTCTTGCGGATGAAGCGAATCAGGTCGGCGGCATAGCGGAATTCGCCGGGTGTGGCGGTGCCGCTGGGCAGGTCGCCCCGCAACGCCACCAAGCGCTTGATGCCTTGGGCGCGGTAGGTAGCCAGGATCTCGCTGATGCTGGCTTCGGTGCTGCCCACGCAGGACAGGTGCGGCGCGGCGTCGTGTCCCAGCGCTGCGATCTGCCGAACGGTGGCCAGCGTTTTCTCACGCGTAGAGCCGCCGGCGCCGTAGGTGACGCTGAAGAACTCTGGGCCGATGGCAGACAGGTCCTGCACCACGGTGTTGAGCTTCTCGCTGCCGACCGGGGTGTTGGGCGGGAAGAATTCGAAGCTGATGGGCAGGGCCTCGCTCAAGCGTTTACTCCAGTTGTGGCAGCTACTTCGCTGCCGCTGCGTTCAGTTTGGCATCGAAGGTCACCAAAGGCGCCCTCGTCGAACCGGCTAACCACAGGTACGCGGCGTGATAGGCCGTCAACCCGAAGCGGCTTGCGACACTGGACATGGCTTCGGCCGCCACCGGATGAAGGTCGATCCGTTGCTGCGCAAATTCACGCAGCGCACGCTCGATATCGATAGCGTCGACGCCGCCGCGCCGTTTGCCGGTAACCATGTTGGCGAACTCGTAGGCCAGCAATGTCGGCGCATGCATCAGCTTGATGTCCAGCAGCGCCGCAGCTTTGTGCGCCGCCGGTTCATTGAACACCAGTGCCACCCACACGCTGCAATCGATCACCACCGGCGTGCGCAAATAGCGCGCCGCCGGAGGCTCTGCAACGTACAGCCCGCGTGCTGACGATACGGGCGAAGCAGCGCTCATCGCGAATCGCGATCGGCGCGAATGATGTCGACTCCGAGCGGAATGCCGGTGCCGCCAGCGCCGGGTTCGACGCCGGCCGCACGGCGCTCGGCCATCAGGTCCTCCACGGACTTCCAGCCTTGCCGCAGCACGCCTTCCAACGGACCCGTCAACGCGCTGTTTCGATCTGCTTCTTGCGCCGCCTGTTCGACGATCACCAGCAACTCACCCTGCAATGAACGCCGGTTGCGCGCTGCGCGTTCGCGCAGCCGCTGCGCCAAAGGCTCTGGCACATCTTTGATGGACAGGTTGACGCTCATGCGTAGCTCCAAATTGGCCGCGACGAATCCATTTCGGAGCCAAAACGCCGCGGGCGCCGCTACCCCCTATCAATACCGGTACGTATCTGCCTTGTAAGGCCCGGTTTTCTTGACGCCGATGTACGCCGCTTGCTCGTCACTCAGCTCGGTCAGCATGGCACCCACTTTCTTCAAGTGCAGCCGCGCCACTTTCTCGTCCAGGTGCTTGGGGAGCACATAGACCTTGCCGACCTTGTAGTCGTCCTGGCGCGTGTACAGCTCGATCTGGGCGATGGTCTGGTTGGCGAAACTGCTGCTCATCACGAAGCTGGGGTGGCCGGTGGCGCAGCCCAGGTTCACGAGTCGGCCCTTTGCCAGCAGCGTGATCTTTTTGCCGTCTGGGAAGGTGATGTGGTCGACCTGCGGCTTGATCTCGTCCCAGCTCAGCTTTTCGAGCGACGCCACGTCGATCTCATTGTCGAAGTGGCCGATGTTGCAGACGATGGCTTCGTCTTTCATCGCTGCCATGTGCTCGTAACGGATGACGTTCTTGTTGCCGGTGGCGCTGACGAAGATGTCGGCCTTGTCGGCGGCGTACTCCATCGTCACGACCTTGTAGCCTTCCATCGCGGCTTGCAGCGCGTTGATTGGGTCGATCTCGGTCACCCAGACTTGTGCGCTCAGGGCGCGCAAGGCTTGTGCAGAGCCCTTGCCCACATCGCCATAGCCGGCCACACAGCAAACCTTGCCGGCGATCATCACGTCGGTGGCGCGCTTGATGCTGTCCACCAGCGACTCGCGGCAGCCATACAGGTTGTCGAACTTGCTCTTGGTGACGCTGTCGTTGACGTTGATGGCGCGGAACATCAGCGTGCCCTTGGCCGACATCTCATTCAGGCGCAGCACACCGGTGGTGGTTTCTTCGGTCACGCCGATGATCTCGGCGCTCTTCCGGCTGTACCAGGTCGCATCGGTCGCAAGCTTGGCTTTGATGGCGGCGTACAACTCGGTTTCTTCTTCGCTACCCGGGTTGGCCAGAAGCGACGCGTCTTTCTCGGCGCGCTTGCCCAGGTGCATCAGCAGCGTGGCATCGCCGCCGTCGTCCAGGATCATGTTCGGGCCTTCGCCTTGGCTGCCCTTGGCGCCGAAGTCGAAGATGCGGTGGGTAAAGTCCCAATACTCCTTCAGTGACTCGCCTTTGTGTGCGAATACGGGGATGCCGGCATCGACCAGCGCGGCAGCAGCATGGTCCTGCGTGCTGTAAATATTGCACGACGCCCAGCGCACCTGGGCGCCCAGGGCTTGCAGGGTCTCGACCAGCACCGCGGTTTGGATCGTCATGTGGATGCTGCCGGTGATGCGTGCGCCTTTCAGTGGCTGCGCCTTTGCGAACTCATGGCGGATCGCCATCAAGCCGGGCATCTCGGTTTCGGCAATGCCGATTTCCTTACGGCCCCAGGCGGCGAGCTTGGGGTCGGCAATGGCGTGATCGTGCAGGGGTTTGATCGGGGCGTTCATGGTTAGGCTCCAGTTGAATGAGGAACCTGCACGCGCACGGACCAATTGGGGACGGAAAACTCACCCACGAAGCCCGTTCGTGCAGGTGAGCGCGGTTGCAATGGACAGGGTTGCAACGCTTCTCCGAGCCTGGCCTTCGTAGGGAAGGTCGCAACGCTCCTCGGAGACAGCTGCGCAGTGTAGCGAGCCCGGCGCGAGTCTGCACGGGATTCCCCGGATCTGCCCAAACACCCTGGCGGGAATGCCAAACTATCGACGATGACGCGCATCGCCAAACCCTGGTCGCAGTGCCCGCCGGCCACGCTGCGCCGCGTTGCCGGCTTGTTTACCGATATCGACGACACCCTGACGCGCGCCGGCGCCATCGACCCGCCAGCCCTGGCGGCCTTGCACGACCTGCGCCGGGCCGGCCTGCCGGTGGTGGCGATCACCGGCAGACCGCTGGGCTGGAGCGAGCCTTTCGCCCGTGCCTGGCCGCTGGACGCCATCGTCGCCGAGAACGGCGGGGTGGCGTTGATTCGCGATTCCGATGGCCAAGGCAGCGACGGCTTGCATATCGAGTTCGCACAAGAGGCCCGCACCCGAGCCGCCAATCACGCCCGGCTGCAGGCTGCGCTGGCGCGCGTGCTGCGCGACGTGCCCGGTGCCAGCGCCGCCGCCGACAGCGCCGGACGCGTCACCGACATCGCCATCGACCACAGTGAATTCACGCAACTGGCGCCCGAGCAGATCGATCAGGTAGCGGCGCTGATGCGCGCCGAGGGCCTGCACGCCACCGTCAGCTCGATCCACATCAACGGCTGGATCGGCGAACACGACAAGCTCAGCGCCGCGCACTGGATGGTGCGGCGGCTCTACGGCCGCGAACTGAGCGCGGAAATCGATCGCTGGATCTACATCGGCGACTCACCCAACGATCAGCGCATGTTCGAAGCCTTTGCACTGAGCGTTGGCGTTGCCAACCTTCGATGTCATGCGGCGCTGCTGCAGCAATGGCCGCGGTGGATCACGGTTGGCGAGCGAGGCGCCGGGGTTGCCGAAGTCGCCGCTCGCCTGCTGGAAGCCCTGGCAGCTTGACGTTGCCGAACTGCGGGCTTCGCTCCTAAACCTCCAAAGTAGGGGGTTACAAAAACGCCGCGCTCCGCGAACGAGACCTCGCCCGGTCGACTCATGTGACAGGTTAGGTCATGAACTACATGAAGCGGGCGTCTTGCGCCCTGTTCGCTTAGGTCGGGGCGGCCGTTGCCTACCCGGCTCATGCCGGTGTCCTGACGCTGACCCAGGTCGGTCTCGACCTGGGCTTTTCGCTCAGCACCTTCGCAACGCTCAATCCGGGCTTTCAAAACACCGGAAACGTCGGACCCTTCGGTGTGGCAATGGACACCACGGGTGGAAGCAACACGGTGTTGGTCAGCAATTCCCAGAACGACACACGCTACGTCTTCAACAACGTCGACGGCCAAACCACAGCCAGTGCCGTGAACAACGTTGCTTCGTCCGGATCGGGGACTGTCGGATATGCGACTGCCGGTGGTTTGGCCTCGGGCGGCGTCTCCGGGAACGGCGGCCAGTTGGTGCAGTTCAAGAAGGACGGTACGGTCGACCACGTCTTGAGCGGCGTCAACGAGAGCGCTTACCTGGGCATGTGGGGTGCGCCGAATGGGCACATCATCGCGAGTGCGGGTGGCGGGCGTTTGGTCGACATCGACCCCCTGGCCAACGGCGGCCTGGGCAGTTCGAGGCTGATCGCGACGCCAGGGAGCACGGACGGCGTCTCGGTTTCGCCCGATGGAACCCGTGCCATCGTCGAAATCAGTGGCCTGATTCAGATCTACAACATCGCCAGCGGCGCGTTGCTGAACATCTATTCCGATTCGTCCTTGAACTCGGTCGACGGCACCGGCGTGATCACAAGCACCAACCCCTCAACGGCGACATCCTCGCCGTTACCAATCAGGGTTTCGTTGTCTTGATCGATCCGAACGGTTTCGACGACCTCGGGATCGTGCAGTACCAGACGATCGCCAACGGCGGCTCGCGTGGCGACTACACCTCGTCCGATGTAACCAACGGCTCGCTCTTCATCGACATGTCTGAAGCGGTCTACCGACTGGCCTGGGGTGTCGGGTGCGGCATTGGCACGAACGTGCCGCCAGGCGTGCCGGAGCCCGCTTCGGTGGCGCTGGTGTTGGCCGGACTCGGCGGGGTTGCGGCTTCGCGGCGCCGCCTCGGGCCGTCACAACGCAAGGCGCTTGCAGTGGTCTGACCGGTACTGGTTCTGAATCAGTGCGCCAGAGGGTGCTGAGCCGGCTCGTTGAATACGGGCGGTATCGTCGTACGGATGGTGTCGCGCAACGAGTCATTGAATTGCGAACCCGAAATGGCCGGCTGGCCGGCGCGCTGGTGCCGCGGCGCTTCGGCCAGGGCCTGGCGACGGTGTCGTCGATCATCCTGACCACCGTCACCGACGTGGCCGGGTTCTTCACCATGTCGGCTTCGTTTACGAACTAGACGCCTGGAACGCTAGCTGGAACCTTGGGCCTGGAGGCTGCTGTCATCGGAGCCAGCACAGTCCCCGTGCCCGAACCTGCAGCCTGGGTACTGATGGTCACGGGGCTGGTTGGACTAGCAGGCCGTCGCGCGGCCCTGCATCGGCGCGGGCGGGCCTGAACCCTTTCAGGCCAGGCCTAGAAACAGGCTGATCCGCTGCAGTTCGTCATTGAGCGCGGCGCGGTAAGCCCCAGACCGAGGCGCGGTGCCGCTGACGTAACCCAACTCCGGCACCAGCCGGCCCTCGTCAACTTTCAAGTTCCCCCACCCAATTACCTGCTCACTCCACAGCAACGGCAGCGCGTAGTACCCGCGCACCCGCTTCGGTGCGGGCACGTAGGCCTCGAAGCGGTAAGCCCAGCCCCAGAACAGCTCGAAGCGGCGTCGGTCCCAGACCACCGGGTCGAAGGGCGCCAGCAGGCGCACCTGATCGTCCGGTGCATGGCGCTTCGAAGCCGGGTTCTCGTCGGCTGGCCAGTACCAAGTGGTGCCGTCGATCTTGGCGCAGGGTAGTCGCGCCAGCGTGCGCGCCAAAACCGCCTGGCGCTGGTCGCCCCACTGCGGCACGGCCACACGCAAGCGCAGCACCAGCTCCGACAACGAGCGCTTCGGCATCGGCGCGTACTTTTTCAGCACCACATCGGCTAGCGCGTCCAGCACGGCGGCGGCGTCGGGCGCCGCGGTGTGCACCGGCCGCGCCGCATACAGTCGCACGCCAGCCTCGCGCCGCGCAATACGCAGCAGGCCGCGGTAGTGCATGGCGTCCAGCAGTTGCGTGCTGGCATTGCTGTTGCCGCCGAACCAGTTCTTGCTCTTGCCGTGAGCGAACTGCAAGTCGACCTCACGCGGGTGCACCACGCCCCGCGCACTGACGAAGGCCAACACCTTAAGCGCCTGGGCCTCGCGCGCAGCAGTCCACGCGTGGCGCGCCGTGCGCGGGTGCATCAGTGCGTGCGTGGCGCGCGGCAGGAAGCCGTAGTTGACGAAGAAGTCTTCTTCGATGGGAAGGCGCGCGTAGCGCCGCTCCAGGTCGCCAGCGCAGTAGTCGCGTAACCGGTGACGCAACGTCAGGTCTTGCGCTCGCGCCGGCGCGCGGATCGGGTCGGCTTGCACGAAACCGAGTCGCTCGATCGCCTTTCTCAACGTCGTTGGTTTGAACAGACTGCGTGCGATCGCATGGCGACGCAGTTGGTCCAGGGTCGGGGCTCGCCGCATAGCCGTCAGCGTAGCGGATGCCGACGCGTTGCTCGCGCAAGCACTGCAGCCGCTGACCTGCGCGGCCCGTCCCTTCGGAGTAACCCGACTACCGCTGTCCGTGTTTCGTGCTGTCATGCCCTGAAACGGCCGGCAGGCAGACAGCCGCAGCGCCGCCCAGGGATCGTGTGACCAACCGCCGAAGGAGACAGTCGATGAAATCCCAACGATGGACCCGAGCAGCCGCGCTCGCCGCAGCCGGACTGTTTATGGCCCATGCGGCCCTGGCCCAAAACCTGGTCACGAACGGTGGCTTCGAAGAAGGCACGCTGGCGGGTTGGGCCACCGCAGGTGACACCGTGTTTCTGGGTGTGGCCGAGAGCATCGGTCACAGCGGTGATTGGGCGGCCTTTGCAGGACCCGACCCCAGCGGATCACTGTCGCAGACGCTGGCCACCGTGCCTGGTTCGGACTATGTCGTGAGCTTCTGGCTGCGCCTGGACGACAGCGCCCAGCCCAACAGCTTTGCCTGGAATTGGAATGGCACCGCGCAAGGTCTGCCGCTCAACAACGTCGGCGGCTTCGACTACACCCGCTTCAGCGCCACTGTCACCGCGGCCACGGCGGCTTCGAGCCTGCGCTTCGACTTCGTCAACCCGCAGTCGTTTTGGTTGATCGATGACATCAGTGTCACCGCGGTGCCCGAGCCTGCAGCGGCTGCCTTGCTCGCAGGCGGATTGCTGGTCATCGGCCTGTTGGCGCCCGGCTTGCGGCGGCGCCGAGAAGCCCGCAGCGCTGCAGCCATCCGCTGACCCCCACCAAGGAGCACCACATGACACTGCTTTCCTGCTTCGGCCCTGCAAACCGCGCTCTGCGCCGCGCGCTGTGCGTCGCTGTCGGCTCCTGCGCGCTGGTTGCGTCGGCCGGCGCGATCGAGCCCCCGGCCATCGTCGTGTTGTCCAACCGCGCCGATCTGGTCACGGGCGGCCAGGCACTGGTGGAACTGCGCTGGCCGGCCACCGCCAAGATCAGCGCCGCGAAGATCGCACTCAACGGCGTGGCGTTGCCGCGCAACACCTTCGCGCTGCGCCCCGACGGCCGCACCGTGGGGCTGGTCACCGGCCTGCGTACCGGTGCCAACGTGCTCAGTGCCCGCGTACCTGGCGGCGGTTCGCAGATCGTCATCACCAACCACCCGATCGGCGGCCCCCTGCTGATCAGCCAGCAACCGCAACCCTACGTCTGCGCCACACCGGCGCCCACGCCGGAATCGGGCGGCAACCCCGCCTCCAACGCCAGCGGCTTGTCCACGAATGCGATCGACGCGCAATGCAACATCGCCACCGAGTACAAACTGTTCTATCGCACCACCACGGCCGGTTGTTCATCCGCGTTGCCCGACCCGAGCCCACCGGCGGTGGCCAACCCGAACAACTGCTTCAAGCCTTATGTGGCGGGCACCACGCCGGCCGACCTGGCCACCACCACCACCACCGACGGCCGCACCGTGCCTTTCATCGTGCGGGTCGAACGCGGCACCATCAACCGCGGCATCTACGACATGGCGGTGCTGTTCGACCCGAGCCAGCCGTGGGATATCTACAGCCCGCAGGCTGGCTGGAACGGCAAGGTGCTCTACAGCTTCGGCGCCAGTACCGGGCAGCCGCGACTGCAGTTCCGCAGTGAACAGAACTGGGCCGACAGCGCGGCCCTTTCGCGCGGCTTCATGGTGGTCGACAACAGCCTGTCGGACTCGCTCTACAACAGCAACCGCGTCATCAACGTCGAAACCGTGATGATGATGAAGGAGCACATCCGCGAGACCTACGGCGACATCAAGTTCACGGTGGGCAATGGCTGCTCTGGTGGCTCGATCGGCCAAAACACGGCGGCCAGCATCTACCCCGGTCTGCTCGATGGCATCCAACCGAGCTGCGACTTTTCAGACTCGATCACAGTCGGCCAGGAAGTGGTGGACTGCGTGCTGCTGGTGAACTTTTATGTCAGCCCCGAATGGGCGAAGCTGATGGACGGCCTGACGCAAGAGCAGATCAACGCCAAGAAGGCGGCCATCAACGGCCATCTTGACCAGCGCGCCTGCCAGAGCTGGAACAACGCCTTCGGCTTCAACAACAGACCGGGCAACTATGTACGCACCTTGGTTAGCGACCCGGTTACCGGCGCGTTGACGACGGAAGCCACGCCGCGCAACAACTGCTTGTTGCCGGCCGCCATGGTCTACGACCCGGTGAGCAACCCCAACGGCACGCGCTGTGGCGATCCTGACCTGGCGCAGATGGTGTTCGGCAGCACCGCCAACGAACTGGCGCCCGGCAGCCAGCGCGGTGTGCAGACCACCGACAACGTCGGCCTGCAGTACGGCATGAAGGCGTTGCTGGCGGGTGCGATCACGCCCGAAGAGTTTGTGACCCTGAACGAGGGCATCGGCGGCGTCGATACCGACTCCAATCGCGGCGCCGCGCGCAGCGTCGCCGACATGGCCGCGCTGAACGTGGCCTATCGTGCCGGCATCGTCTCCAGCGGCGACAACCTGGGACGCCTGCCGATCATCGATTCGCGCGGTTGGGACGAACAAGGCATTCACTACATCTGGCGCAGCTTCTCCGAGCGTGCGCGCATCGCCGCGGCCAATGGCGGCGAAGCCGGCAACCAGGTGATGTGGCGCTATGGCACCGGTTTGCTGCCGGGCACGGCTGCGCAGGTGCAGGCTGTAACCGTGCGCTCGCTGGATGTGATGAACGCCTGGCTCGACGCATTGACCGTGGCCGCGCCGAAGCCGTCGATCAATGCCGTGCGCACGCAAGCGCAGGTGCTGGCAGCCAAGCCGGCCGATGCCCGCGACCTGTGCTACCTGACGGGCGACAGCACGTTTTCGAACCCGGTCTACGACTTCGCGGTTTGCGACGCCGATCCGCGGCTCGTGAAGCACGCGTCGCCGCGCCAGGTGGCCGGCGGTTCGATCCTGGAGAACACCTTGAAGTGCCAGACGATGCCGATCGACTTCGGCGCCTACCCACTCGGCACTTTCACGGCCGCGCAACAGGCTCGGCTGCAGGTGGTGTTCAGCAACGGCGTTTGCGACTGGAGCCGGCCAGGGTTCGGGCAGCAGGCTTCGGCGGCGCCATTGACTTTCGTATCAGGCCCCGGGGGCGTGGCGTTGCCTGTGGCGCCGGTCTCGGTGCCGATTCCGTGATGGGACAAGACGCTGCGCAACGAGCTCGAGCGAAGGGGTCATCGAGAACCGTGGTTGGTCGTTTGCTGCAACACGTCAGCCCTCATGGAGTTGGCGGGCGACGACGCCGACACATTGGTGCTGGGTGCCTGCGGCAGCTTGCAGGATTGCGCTTGCTGCAGCGGGAAGTGGGCGACGAGCTGGGTTTCGCTTGCTTCGATTGATGGCTGGGCAAGGCGGCGCGCTTGTTGGGCGTTGCGGTGCTGGAGGATGCGGGCGGCTAGGATGAGACCGCAACGCACACTGCGTTCGCAGCCCCTACGGGGCCAAACACCTTCAAACCGGCTGTGCCGCACGCTGAGGCCCGGCAAGAAAGCTTTGACCTAGACGGCAGCGCACGGCATCGTTGCCGACCGCCGGAGATATTTGATGGGCATGCCCGCGGAACTGGGTTGCATGACCGGCGCCGATTTTCAGGCCGGGGACGCCACACAGACAGTCAAGCGCGGGTTCATTGCCGGCGAGGTCTCCGCCATGGACGGAGCGGGCGAGGCCCATGTGACAGTGGCGCTGAATATTGCGATGTCCTTGCCAACATCTGGCTGGCACCCCCTGCCGCACCTTCATCACCGACATGAAGCTGCGCGTGGAATCGCGGGGCGCGTATGTCTACCCCGACAAGATGGTCACCTACGGCACCGACGACGCGGGCCAAAGCCAGTTCAAGCGCGAGCCCTTGTTGCTCGTCGAAGTGCTGTCGCCGACCACTGCAGCCTTTGACCGCGGCGAGAGGGTCGCCGCTTATCGCAGCTTGGCTCCGCTGCGGTAGTTTCTAGTCGTCGACATCGACGCCGGGCGCTGTGACTTGTACCGCCTGGGTGATGCCGTCCTCTGGGTGTTGCACCCCTTCGAGCCCGGCCAGACGGTGAAGCTGGAATCGGTGGATCTGCAGATCTCAGCGGAAGCCCTGTGGGCGGAAGTTTCGCTGAACGCAGCGAAGCCGGCTTGAGCATGCCCGCCGCTGGGGGCGCCGCCACTGCCCAGCTGCATCCGCACTCAACCCCAGCCTGGTCCCCGGCACCGGCCGCCATTCTGACTGGCTGGCAAAGGCTCCGAGAACCAGGCGTTCGCCGTGCCTGGCGAAACTACAGTCCGGCAGCGGCCCGCAGCATGTCGGCCTTGTCCGTCCGCTCCCAAGTGAACTCGGGCTCTTCACGCCCGAAGTGCCCGTAAGCCGCGGTCTTCTCGTAGATCGGGCGCAACAGGTCCAGCATTTGAATGATGCCCTTGGGTCGCAGGTCGAAGTGTTCACGCACCAGCGCCTCGATTTTTTCGTCTGAAATTTTGCCGGTGCCTTCGGTGTAGATCGTGATGTTCATCGGCTTGGCCACGCCGATGGCATAGGCCACCTGAATCTGGCACTGCCGCGCAATCCCGGCGGCCACGATGTTCTTGGCGACATAGCGAAGGGCATACGCCGCGCTGCGGTCGACCTTGCTCGGGTCCTTGCCGCTGAAGGCGCCGCCGCCGTGGGGGCAGGCGCCGCCGTAGGTGTCGACGATGATCTTGCGCCCGGTCAGGCCGCAATCACCCTGCGGGCCGCCGACCACGAAACGTCCGGTCGGGTTGACGAGGTACTTGGTGTTCTTCAACCACTCTTTCGGCAGCACGGGCTTGATGATTTCCTCGATCACCGCCTCGGTGAACTCGGGCTTCATCTTGCTGCCCAGACTCCATTCGGGCGCGTGCTGGCTGCTCAGCACCACGGTGTCGACCGAATGCGGCTTGCCGTCTACATAACGCATCGTCACCTGGCTCTTGGCGTCGGGGCGCAGGTACGACATGCGGCCGTCTTTGCGCAGTTGCGCCTGGCGTTCGACCAGGCGGTGCGCATAGTAGATGGGTGCCGGCATCAGCTCGGGCGTTTCGTCGCAGGCGTAGCCGAACATCAGGCCCTGGTCGCCGGCGCCAGTGTTCAAGTGGTCGTCCGAAGCGTGGTCCACGCCCTGCGCGATGTCGTTGCTCTGCTTGTCGTAGCAGACCATTACCGCGCAGCCCTTGTAGTCGATGCCGTATTCGGTGTTGTCGTAGCCGATGCGTTTGATGGTGTCGCGCGCCACCTGGATGTAGTCGACCACCGCGTTGGTAGTGATCTCACCCGCCAGCACCACCAAACCGGTGTTGCACAGCGTTTCGGCTGCGACCCGGCTCAGCGGATCCTGCTTGAAGATCGCGTCCAGGATCGCGTCGGAAACCTGGTCGGAAACTTTGTCGGGGTGGCCTTCGGAGACCGATTCGGAAGTGAAGAGAAATTCGTTCGCCATGTAGAAGCTCCTTGGGGTTGCACGGGCTGCGTCGCCTGGTGCGTGCCCCCATCGGGCCTTCGCGGCGAACGCTTTAGCGGGTTTGCCGTGGCGCAGCGCGAGCTGATTGCTCGCTGCTGCTTCGGCCCGGCAGCGTGTCGCTATGCTTCACGCTGCTTGTCGCCCCGCAAGTTGTTCTTTAACTCGGCGACGCCCGAAGTATACGAAGCATGCTGGTTCTCGTCCGTTGGCTCGCCGCGCGCTCATTGCGGTTTTTGCACGCTCTAGGGGGCGTGATGGGGTGGGCGGCCTATGCCGGCTCCGGCCCCTACCGTCAGCGCCTGAAGACGCACGCCGCGCTGGCGGGCGTGAGTGCTGCCGAACGCATCAGATCGGTGGCCGATGCCGGGCGCTTGATGTTCGAGTTGCCGCGGCTGTGGCTGCGTCCCCGCGAATTGCCCATCGGCGACCCGTTGCGCTGGGAAGGCGCCGCGCTGCTGGAGAGACTGCTGACGCAGGGCAAGGGACTGGTGCTGCTGACGCCGCACATGGGCAGCTTCGAGGTCTCGGCACAGGCCTATGCCGAACGTTTCGGCCAGCGCCAGCCGATCACGGTGCTCTACCGCCCGGCACGCCAGGCCTGGCTGCGTCAGTTGGAAGAGACCGCGCGCGGCCGGCCGGCACTGCACACCGCGCCCGCTACGCTGGCCGGGGTGCGGCTGATGTTGCGGGCGCTCAAGCGCGGTGAGACCGTCGGCCTGCTGCCCGACCAGGTGCCGCCCGACGGCATGGGCGTGTGGGTGCCGTTCTTCGGTCGGCCGGCCTACACCATGACGCTGGCCGCGCGGCTGGCGCAGCAGACCGGCGCGGCGGTGGCCGTGCTGTGGACCGAACGTCTGCCCAAAGGCGCTGGCTACGTGGTCCGTGCCCAAGCGTTGCCCGAACCCCTGCCGGACAAGGCGGCCGGCGAAGAAGCCGCAGCGGCGGCCATCAACCGGGCAATGGAAGCGGTGATCCTGCAGAAGCCCAGCCAGTACCTGTGGGCCTACAACCGCTACAAGCAACCGCGCCCGGCCGATGTGCCCGCCTTCGTCGACGACAAGGGCGCAGAGCGCAGCAAGACCGCGTCACCTTGAACGTGCCGTGTTAAACCAGCCGTTGGCGTATCTGGGGCTCGGCTTCGTCTGGCTGCTGCATTGGTTGCCGCTGCCCGTGCTGGCGGTCATGAGCAGCGGGCTCGGCAGGGCCATGTACCGCTTCGGCGCTTCGCGCCGGCGCGTGGCACTGCGCAATGTCGAGCTGTGCCTGCCGGCGTTGTCGGAAGCCGAGCGGCGTGCCCTCGTGCGCCAGCACTTCCTGTGGCTCGCGCGCAGCTACCTCGACCGTTCACTGTTGTGGTTCGCGGGCCGAGATCGGCTGACCCGGCTGATCCATGTTGAAGGCGACGTGCACCTGGCCGAACGCAGCGACCGCTCGGTGATGTGGTTGGTGCCGCACTTCCTGGCGGTGGACGTGGCCGGCATTGCGGCGCAACTGTTCCAGACCAATGTCGGCTGCAACATCTACACCGCGCAACGCAACCCGGTGTTCGACCGGGCGCTGCGCCGCGGCCGGCAGCGCTTCGGCCTGGTGCAGATGTTCACGCGCGCCCAGGGTGCCGTCGGCATGGTGCGTGCCATCAAGCGCGGCGCGGCTTTCTTCAACCCCTGCGACATGGACTTCGGCATCCGCGAAGCCGCCTTCGTGCCGTTCTTCGGCCAGCCGGCCGCGACACTGCTGGCGCCGAGCAAACTGGCGCGCTCGCTGAACATGATCGTGCAGCCGGTGCTGACCGAAATCTTGCCCGGTGGGCAAGGCTGGAAAGTGACGTTCATGCCCCCGTGGGCCGACTGGCCGACCGACGACGCCGAAGCCGACATGGCGCGCATGAACCACTACATCGAGCAGCAAATACTGAAACTGCCGGCGCAGTATCTGTGGGTGCACCGGCGCTTCAAGACCCGCCCGCCGGGCCTGCCACCGGTCTACGACTGAAGGGAATCTGCATGGACATCGCAAAGATCGAAGTCCACCCCGTCAGCGCCGAGCGCCTGGCGGACTTTCTGCAGTTCTTCGACCAGGAAGCCTTTCCCGACAACCCGGGCTGGCAGTCCTGCTACTGCCAGTTCGCGCTGGTGGACCACGCGCAGGTGCAGTGGTCCGAACGCACGTTGCAGCAGAACCGGCAGGCGGCTTGCGCACGCATACCGGCCGGCACCATGCAGGGCTTGCTGGCCTATCGTGAAGGCCGCCCGGTCGGGTGGTGCAACGCGGCACCGCGTACGCTGCTGGATGCTTTCGCCGACGAGCCCGATCCGCCCGGCCACCCCGCGACTCAGGTCGGGCAGATCACCTGCTTCGTGGTGGCGCCGGCGCAACGCCGCAGTGGCGTCGCCACAGCGTTGTTGCAGGCCGCCTGTGAACGCTTTCGGCAGCAGGGCCTTGCGATCGTCGAAGCGGTGACCAACCCGGACGCCGCGACTGACGCGCAAAGCCATCACGGCCCGGTCGCCCTGTTTCAGGCAGCCGGCTTCGAGCACCAGCGCGATGAGGAAGACGGTTTCATCGTGATGCGCAAGCGGCTGTAGCCGGGTTGTGTCTTCAGGTGGACACCAGGCGGCCCCGATAATCCGCGCCATGCGGCTGCCGTTCACCAAGATGCAAGGCGCGGGCAACGACTTCGTCGTGCTCGACGCCTTGCGCGCGCCGATTGCGCTCAGCGAATCCCAATTAAGGCACTTGGCCGACCGGCGCTTCGGCGTCGGTGCCGACCAGATCCTGCTGGTGGAGCCGGCCACCGCGCCGGGCATCGACTTCAACTACCGCATCTACAACAGCAACGGCGCCGAGGTCGAGCAGTGCGGCAACGGCGCGCGCTGCTTCGTGCGCTATCTGCACGACCGCGGCCTCACCACTCATCGCCAGGTGCGGGTGCAGACCCTCAACACCGTGCTGGAGCTGCGGCTGGCTGAAGACGGCCAGATCACCGTCGACATGAGCTGTCCGGTGTTCGATCTGGCGCGCGTGCCCTTCGACGCCGCCGGTCTGGTCGCGCGTGTCGAAGGCGACTTCGAGCTTTGGCCGCTGCACGGCGTGGAATGCGCGGTGCTGTCGATGGGCAACCCACATGCGGTGCTGCGCGTGGCCGATGTCGACACCGCGCCGGTGTCGACGCTGGGCCCGGCGATCGAATGCGACGGCCACTTTCCCAACCACGTCAACGTCGGCTTCCTGCAGGTGCTCTCGCCCACTGAAGTGCGGCTGCGCGTGCACGAACGTGGCGCCGGCGAAACGCTGGCC
>JALYUN010000042.1 GCA_030853725.1 Pseudomonadota bacterium
GGCGCCGATGGCGTCGACGATCTGCTGCGCACCGTGGCCGAGCGACAGCACCACGTCGCCGACGCCGGCCGCAAAAAGCGCGTCGAGCTGCAATGCCAGAAACGGCCGGCCGCCCACCGGCGCCAGACATTTCGGCAGGTCACCGACGACACCGCGCAGCCGTGTCCCCAGGCCTCCGGCCAGGATCACGCAGGTCGGCGCCGCCTGGGCTGCCTGTGCCGTCTGTGCGGCCTCTGCCGTCACTGCGCGGCCGACTCCGGCGCCAGGTGGCCGAACATCGCCAGTTCCACCTGCGCACACAGCATGTGGCCGATCAGGATGTGGCATTCCTGGATCCGCGGCGTATGCGCCGATGGCACGCGCAAAACATGGTCGACCTGCGTTTCCAGTTCGCCACCGCTGCCGCACAGCGCCACCGAAGTCACTTGCAAGTCGCGGCAGGCATCGAAGGCGGCCAGTACGTTCTTCGAGCGGCCCGAGGTGGTGATGCCCACGAACACATCGCCCGGCCGCGCCTGGGCCTGCAGCTGGCGGCGAAAGAGCTGCTCGTAGCCATAGTCGTTGCCGATGGCGGTAAGCATCGAGGTGTCGGTCGCCAGCGACAGCGCGGGCAGGCCAGGGCGGTCGAATTCGAAGCGGCTGACGAACTCGGCCGCCATGTGTTGTGCGTCGGCGGCGCTGCCACCGTTGCCGGCGAAGATCACCCGGTTGTTGCGTGTAGCCGCGTCGACCATCAACTGCCCGACCGCAACGATGCGCGCTTGCAGCGCGGTGTCGTCCAGCAGAAGCTGCTTGACGGCCATCGAGGCCAGGATGCCGGCGCGCAGGTTCGCGGCGAAGTCGATCGGTTCGGGTTTCAAGACCATGGATGCGGCTACAGAAGGATGCCTGCGGCGCATTGTGGCAAGGATGCGCGTGCCGCCGTACTGGCGGGCGCGGGCGCCGACGCAAAATGCGGTGTGAACCGCCCCCGCAGTGCCGCCGGCCCATGATCGTCACCAACCTCATCGGTGGCCTCGGCAACCAGTTGTTCCAGTACGCCTGCGGTCATGCGGTAGCGGCACGCAACGGTGCCCCGCTGCGGGTGGCGACCGATCTGTTCGAAGGCTATCGGCTGCACCAAGGTTACGAAGTGGCGCGGGTGTTCGACATCGACACGCCGACCGCCGGTGCCGACGATTTGCGCGCATTGCTCGGGCCGTTGCGTCACCGTTTGGCGCGACGCGGGGCCGAGCGTTTGCGGCCGGGTCTGTGGTGTCAGGGACGGGCGTGTTTCGAGCCGCGGGTCGGCGCGGTCGCCCTGGTCGAGCGCCTCGGCGGCGACGCCTATCTGCACGGCTACTGGCAGTCCGAATACTTCTTTGCCGAGCACGCCGACAGCCTGCGCCAGGCCCTGCGGTTTCGGACCGAAGCGTCGCCGCGCAACGCTGCGCTGCTGGCCCGCATCGATGCCGGCGTTTCGGTCGGTGTGCATGTGCGGCGCGGCGACTATGTCGCCAACCCGAAGAACCGCGCTATTTACGCCGAGTGCAGCATCGCCTACTACCGTGCCGCCATCCGGCTGCTTCGGGCGAGTCATCCGGAAGCGGCGTTCTATGTCTTCTCGGACGATCCGGTCTGGGTCCGTGATACCATGCACGACGCCGCCGAACGGATCGAATTCGTCGACCACAACCAGGGGCCGGAGAGCTACAACGACCTGCGCTTGATGAGCCGCTGTGCCCATCTGGTGATGGCCAACAGCAGCTTCAGTTGGTGGGCCGCGTGGCTCGGCGAGCGGCCCGGCCGCACCGTTGTCGCACCGCGTCAGTGGTACGCCGACCCGGCACGCGGCGCCGACCTGATCCCGGATCGCTGGCGGCGAATGGACAACAGCGGTTGAAGCCAGCGTTCAAAGCGTGCTGCCGGTGAGCCCGAGGACGGCTTCCAGAATCACCCGCCCCTGATCCACCAGCACCAGCAATGCGAACAAGCCCAGCCGCAGGTTGAGTGCGCCGCGCAACGCCAGCACCAGCAGCGTCACCGACAGCAGCATGTTCATCAGCCGTGCCGCGCCAGAAACCGCAATCGCCGGCGCGCCGCCGGCCAGCAGCAGCAGCGCGGCGACGTAGATCGCCGGCAGCATCACCATCGCGATCACCCCCAGCACCGGCCGCAGCCGGCTCGGCAACTGTGGTGAGCCGTAAAGCGCATGCACGCGCCCTGCCACGGTGGCTACACCGAAGCCGTAAGCCAACCAGTAGATCCACTTCGCCAACGACAAAGTGATGTCCGTATCGGCCAGGGCGCCGTAGATGGATTCGATCGCCCGGGTGCCGGTGTCGGTGGCAATGCCGAAGATCGTCAGGGCCGCGGCCAGCGCCACCGCGATCAGGGCCGCACTCAGCAACAGCCAGCTTTCGACCTGGCTGCGGTGTGCGCACAGGTTGCCGATCAACAAGCCGGCCAGCAGCGCCAGCAGCAAGATCGCCACGCCGGAATGCAGCGCTGCGGCGGCCACGAACAGCAGCACCGCGCTCCAGACAGCGGGCTTGTCCTGTTCCTTGCTGCCGCCCGCCAATGCGGCCATGCCGAAGATCACCAGCGTCAGCGCCAGGCCCTCCCGGATCTGGATCGTGAAGCGGGGCGCGATGAACGGCAGCAAACCCAGCAGCAGCATCGGCCAGCGGTGCACGTGGCTGCCGAAGGGAATCACCCGACCGCGCAGCAGCAGCACCGTGAAGCCCGCAAAGTAAGCGGCCACGACGAAGCGGAAAGCGTCGTAACTGTCGGGCCCGAGCAGGGTGCGCAGCGTGCCGGTCAGCACCACGAAGAGTGGGTCCCGGCCCTGCTCGGCCAACCAGGCGCCAGTTTGCTGGTAGATCTCGGCATAGCCGAACCAGTCGGGATTGAAGTCTTCCCGCAGACCCCCCATCAGCGCCAGCACGAACGCCAGGCCGAGCAGCGTCGTGCCCCAACCGGCGCGGCGGGCCGGGTTCATGCCGGGCTTTGAAGCGGCTCCAGGCGGCCCGGTTCGACCGCAGCGGTGCGCGCCACCCGGGCCTGCCGCCATGCATGGCGGGTGACGATGCCGATCAGCAGCAACAACAGCGTCGCAGCGCCGGTGGTGGCCGCGATCATGCCGCGGCGCGGTTTGCTTTTCTTCTCGGGCGGCACCGCCACGTCTATCACCTGAATCAACGCACCTTCACGGGCTTCGTCCAGCCTCGCCAGTTCGTACTGCCTGGCCAGCAATTCGAACAGCGACTCTTCGTACTTGAATTCGCGGTAGCGGGCCACGTAGTCGGCGCCCTGGGCCGGCTTCTCGTTGCTTTCCAACTGACGCAACTGGCCGCGCATGGCCGAGAGCAAAGCCACCTGCTGGCTGACTTCCGGAGTGCTGTCGGCCAACCCGCGCCGCAGTACCTGCAGCCGCGCTTCGGCTGCGCTGACTTCGGCCTTGAGCTGGGCATAGCCCTCGGCTGCCGCCTTCGGCTCGGCGCGCAGCGCCCCGGCGTTGAAGCCGCTGGCCTGCAGTGACTGCTCCGCTGCCGTCAGCCGATCCCGGGTGGTTTTGAGTTGGGTCTCGAAAAACGCGCGGCGCTGCTGGGCTTCGGTCAGCGCCAACCCGTCAGAGAGTCTGCGCAGTTCTTCAACATGGCGGTTGGCCATCGCCGCGGCGCGCTTGGGGTCGGTGTCGGTCACGGCGACGCTGATCAAGCCATCTTTCTTGCCCACCGAGATCGCCACGCGCCGCGCCAGCTCTTCGCGCGCGTCGCTGCGGTAGGGCTCGTCGTAGACCTGCATCAGGTGGAACTCGTCGATCAGTCGGTCGGTGACGTTGGCGCTTTGCATCAGCGCCACGTACTGGTCGGCCGGCGTGCGCGATATCCCACCGGCGCCCACCAAGTTCGACAACGCACCCAAGGAAGCCAGTGCCGCGGCTGCCGCGTTCTGCGATTGCTGCGGCGGCAAGAACGAGGTGTGCGCGGTGAACTGCGGCTTGAAAGCGAAGGTGATCGCGAATGCCAGCCCCGCCGCCAGCAGCGGGCCCAGCAGCAGCAGCCAACGGTGGCGTGCCGTCAACAGCGCCACGTCGACCCAGCCCGGCGCCTCGGCGGCCGGCAGCGACTCCAGGTCGTTCATCGGCAGTGCCGCGTCATTTGATGACGGTCGCGACACCGGCCAGCCCGATGCCGAGCTGGTAGATGATCTGCGTCCAGTCCTTGGCGTTCTGCACGAACGTGGTCTTGTCGATTTCCTCGGGCACGAAGATCGTGTCGCCGGGCAGGGCGGCCACTCCGGAGAGTTCACCACCACCGAACCAGCCGCCGCGTTGGCGGCCGCTGACGACGCTGCCGTTGGCGCGAATCACGAAAGCACTGGACGGGTCGGCACCGCGCGTCGGGCCGCCGGCCAGGCGCATGTAGTCCTGGATTTCGCGGCCGTCGCTGTAGAGATAGCTGCCACCGTTGAAGACGCTGCCGAATACCCCGATGGTGGTGGCCTGCGGTGGAATGTGGATGCGGTCGCCGTCTTCCAGTGCCAGGTCGGGCAGGGTGGTCTGGCCAGGCTGCAGTTGCAGCACCACGCGGCCGGTGGGCTTGACAGAGCGCAGCCGCTCGATCAGCCGGGTGGTGGCGGTGCCGCGCGCGGTGGAAGCCGCGGCCTCGTCGGCAGTGGCAGTGCGTTGGGTGGTGGACGAACGCGTGAATTCGGTTTCCAGGTCGCGCAAGGCGCGCTCATAGTTCTCCTGCTGGGTCAGGCGCACGCTTTCGCGGCTGAACTCGACGCCGAAGAGGAAGGCGGCCGGCGTCAGGCCGCCGGCCATGCGCAAGGCGTCGTAGATGGAGCTGTTGGGCGGCAGTACGTATTCCCCGGGACTGCGCACCTCGCCGTCGACCAGCACGCGCTTGTTCTGGCGCTGGATCGGCAGGCTGGCGTCGACGGCGCTGAAGGCGCGGATCACATCGCCATGCGTCACCGTCACCCCATCCTGCGCGGGCAACTCCAGTTCGCGGATGCGCACACTGCGTCGGTCGTCCAGGGTTTCGATCGCGAGCCGGCTGCGGTCGGCCAGGGCCGAAAAACCACCGGCCATCGTCAGCACGTCGGCCACCGTTTCGCCGGGCTTGGTTTCGAAGATGGCAGGCTGGTTGACGCTGCCGATCAGCGCCACCTGGGGG
>JALYUN010000062.1 GCA_030853725.1 Pseudomonadota bacterium
CCCATGACCTTGCCCACGGATTCCACCATCTCGATGTCGAAGCCGGTGCGCTTGCTGTCCTCAACGAATTCCATCGGCGGGAAAGTGGCGTCGGTGCCGACCTTCAATGGTTCGCTTTGGGCCTGCGCGACGCCGGTGGCGAACGTCAGAACGGTCAGTGAGGCGAGCAGGAAGTAACGGCGAAGTTTCATGATGGGGTCTCCTATGATTTTGAGTGGGAAGCGAGCATGTCCAGCCTGCTTCATTTCAACATGGGCAACTGCAACCCATGCCGCTTCGCAGCTGCCATCGCACTTTCATACCCCGCATCCGCATGCCGCATCACACCGCTCGCCGGATCGTTCCAGAGCACCCGTGCAATACGTTCGTCGGCTTCCTTCGTACCGTCGCAGACGATCACGACACCCGCATGCTGCGAATAGCCCATGCCGACGCCGCCACCATGGTGCAGGCTGACCCAGGTGGCGCCCCCTGCGGTGTTGAGCAGCGCGTTGAGCAGCGGCCAGTCCGACACCGCATCGCTGCCGTCGCGCATCGATTCGGTTTCGCGGTTCGGGCTGGCGACACTGCCGCTGTCCAGATGGTCGCGCCCGATCACGATCGGCGCCTTCAGCTCGCCCGACTTGACCATCTCGTTGAAGGCCAGCCCGGCGCGGTCGCGTTCGCCCAGGCCGATCCAGCAGATGCGCGCCGGTAGGCCCTGGAACGCGATGCGCTCGGCGGCCATGTCGAGCCAGCGGTGCAGGTCCTTGTCTTCGGGAAACAATTCCTTCAACTTGGCGTCGGTCTTGCGGATGTCTTCCGGGTCGCCGCTGAGCGCAACCCAGCGAAACGGCCCCTTGCCGCGGCAGAACAACGGCCGGATGTAGGCCGGCACGAAGCCCGGGAAGTCGAAGGCGTTCTGCAGCCCCGCGTCAAAGGCCACCTGGCGAATGTTGTTGCCGTAGTCGACGGTCGGCACGCCCATGGTCTGGAAGTCGAGCATGGCCTGCACATGCGCCACGCAGCTTTTCGACGCCGCTTCACGCAACGCCGCGAACTGCGCCGGGTCGGCTTGCGCAGCGCGCCAGCGGTCGACGCTCCAGCCCGCTGGCAAATAGCCGTTGACCAGGTCGTGCGCGCTGGTCTGGTCGGTGACCAGGTCGGGCTTGATGCCATTTTTTGCGCGCCGCACCAGTTCCGGCAGCAGTTCGGCGGCGTTGCCGAGCAGCCCCACCGAGACGGCGTTGCCCGCGGCCGTGTGGCGCTCAATGCGCGCCAGCGCGTCGTCCAGATCGGCCGCCTGTTCGTCCAGGTAGCGGCTGCGCAAGCGGAAGTCGATGCGGCTCTGCTGGCATTCGATGGTGAGCGAACAAGCGCCGGCAAAAGTGGCTGCCAGCGGCTGCGCGCCGCCCATGCCGCCCAAGCCGGATGTCAGGATCCAGCGGCCCTTCAGGTCGCTGCCGAAATGCTGCCTTCCCGCTTCGACGAAGGTTTCGTACGTGCCCTGCACGATGCCCTGGCTACCGATGTAAATCCAACTGCCGGCCGTCATCTGGCCGTACATCATCAGCCCCTTGCGGTCGAGTTCGTCGAAGTGTTCCCAGGTGGCCCACTTGGGCACCAGATTCGAATTCGCGATCAACACCCGCGGTGCGTCTTCATGCGTGCGAAACACGCCCACCGGTTTGCCGCTTTGCACCAGCAGGGTTTCGTCGGGCTTCAGCGCCCGCAGGCTCTTGACGATCGTGTCGAAACAGTCCCAGTTGCGGGCTGCCTTGCCGATGCCGCCGTAGACCACCAGCGCGTCGGGGTTCTCGGCCACTTCCGGGTCCAGGTTGTTGTGCAGCATGCGCAGCGCCGCTTCGATCTGCCAGTTGGCGCAGGTGATCTGCGACCCGCGCGCTGCGCGCACCGGGCGCGGGGCCGACTGATGATGAATGGCGGCGAGCTCGGTCATGGCGGTGCTCCTCGGCTTCAAGGCGTAGACGTGGCAAGCCGCGACTCTAGTTGTCTAGACAGGTTGCTGCAAGTAGCATCGGCCCATGTCAGCGCGCATTCACGCCCCGAAACCGGCCGATGCCGGCCTCCCTCCGCTTGGATCAAGGAAAGTGGCCAAGCCACGTTTCCTTGACAGTCGAATGGCGCCAACCGCACGGCACGGCGGCAGCTACCGGCAGATCAAGCAGCATCTGCTCGATGGCCTGGCTTCGGGCCGCTGGCCGCCAGGTGCGCTGATGCCGTCGGAAGCCGAACTGGTGGCGCACTTCGGCTTGAGCCGCATGACCGTCAACCGCGCGCTGCGCGAACTGCAGGCCGAGGGCTTGGTGCAGCGCACCCAGGGGCGCGGCACCTTCGCAGCACCGCTGCACCGCGTCAGCAGCCAGTTGACGATTCACGACTTGCAAGAGCAGATCGAAGCCCGCGGCCACCGCCATCAGGCTCGCGTGGTGCTGCAACAGGCAGAGCCGACCG
Source organism: Pseudomonadota bacterium (assembly GCA_030853725.1). GTDB lineage: Bacteria > Pseudomonadota > Gammaproteobacteria > Burkholderiales > Burkholderiaceae_C > Rubrivivax. The sequence continues at coordinate 2,455 of JALYUN010000062.1, forward strand.
GCACGGCATTGGCGTCGCAACTGGGCATTGCCGTGGGTGCTTCGGCATACCACTCGCTGATCGTCCATGCCGAGAACGGCCTGCCGCTGCAATGCGAGGACCGTTATGTGAACCCCGCTGCCGCACCCGGTTATCTGCAGGCCGACTTCACACGGCAAACGCCGACGCACTATCTTTTCGAACACACGGCGCTGTGGCGCGCGCAGTACCGGGTCGACGCCGACCACGCCACTGCCGAAGAAGCCCGCCTGCTGCAGATCGAACGCGACGCACCCTGCCTGATCGTGGTGCGCCGCACCTTCAGTCGCAGCGCCGTCATCACCATCGCCCGGCTGGTGCACCCAGGCGTGCGCTACAACCTGCAAGGGGAATTCGAACCATGATGCGAATCATCAAACTCAGCGACGTCGCGCGGACGCCGTGGCTCAACGGCGGTGGTGTCACGCGCGACCTGTGGGTCGGGCCGACCGAGGTCGACTGGCAGTGGCGCATCAGCGTGGCCACGATCGACAGTGACGGTCCCTTCAGCCCGTATCCCAACGTGGCGCGGCACTTCGCGGTGTTGCAGGGCAATGGCGTGCGTCTGCGCTTTGCCGACGGCGAACGCGAAGCCACCGCCGGTGGCGAGGCGCTGCATTTCGACGGTGCAGACGCACCGCACTGCAGCCTGATCGACGGTCCCACGCTCGACTTGAACCTGCTGGTGCGCAATGAGGCCGGCACCGGCTCGATGCAGCGCGTCGAGCCCGGCACGCCCTGGCGCAGCCCGGCGCGCCGGCGCGCGGTGTGGTGTGGCCATGCGGCACAGATCCGGATCGAAGGACTACCGCCCTGCAAGGTGCCGGCCGGTGCGCTCGCGTGTATCGACCACGCCAGCGGCAAGGCTTGGACCCTGGAAGCCAACGGAAACCCGGCGGCGGCATGGTGGATCGCGATCGAAAGCCCCGAGAGCGCGGTGCGTTGAACGAAGCGATCAGCCTGTGGCGCCACGCGCGGCTGGCGACGTTGGAACCGGGCAGCGCCTGGGGCTGGATCGACGATGGCGCGATGTTGGTACAGGGTGAGTGTTTGCACTGGGTCGGTCCTGGAGCGGACTTGCCGCGCGCGCTGGCGCCCTGTCGTGAGTACGACCTGCAGGGCGCGCTCGTCACCCCGGGCCTGATCGACGCCCACACCCACCTGGTGTACGGCGGGGACCGCACGGCGGAGTTCGAACAGCGGCTGCAGGGTGCCAGTTACGAGGACATCGCCAAAGCCGGCGGCGGCATCCGATCGACCGTGGCCGCCACCCGCGCCGCCAGCAGCGAAGCGCTGTTTGCAAGCGCCGCCGAACGCGCCCGAGCGCTGATGGCCGAAGGCGTGACGACGATCGAGATCAAGTCCGGGTATGGGTTGAATGAAGCAGACGAAGCGCGCTGCCTGCAGGTCGGCCGCCGGCTCGGCCGCGAACTGCCGCTGACGGTGCGCACCACGTCTCTCGGGGCGCACGCCTTGCCACCCGAATACGCCGGCCGGCCCGACGCCTACATCGGAGCCGCCTGCGGCTGGCTGCAAACCCAACAGGCCGCTGGCCTGGTCGACGCGGTCGACGCGTTCTGCGACACCATCGGCTTCACTCCCGCGCAAACCGAACGCATTTTCGCGCAGGCCGCAGCACTTGGCCTGCCCGTGAAGCTGCATGCCGAACAGCTCAGCGACCAGGGCGGAGCGGCGTTGGCGGCGCGATACGGTGCCTTGAGCTGCGACCATCTGGAGCACCTTTCAGCCAGCGGCATCGAAGCCATGCGCCAGGCCGGTACCGTCGCCGTGCTGCTGCCGGGCGCGTACTACTTTCTGCGCGACACCCACCTGCCCCCGGTGGCGGCCTTGCGCGAAGCCGGCGTGCCGCTGGCGATTGCCACCGACCACAATCCCGGTTCGTCACCGACGCTGAGCTTGTTGCTGATGCTGAACATGGCCTGCACCCTGTTTCGGCTGACGCCGGAGGAAGCCTGGCGCGGCATCACGCAGCACGCCGCGCGGGCGCTCGGCCTGGCCGACCGGGGCCGCCTGGCCAACGGTCTGCGCGCCGACTTCGTGGTCTGGGACGCCGATCACCCGCGCGAAATCGCTGCGCGTTTCGGCCAAACCAACCCGTGCCGCCGCGTCGTTTGCGGCGGCGTCGAAAGAACGCCCGCATGAACAACGTATGAACGACATCTACACCCTGACCCCCGGCACGTCGTCCCTGCTGATCAGCCTGCCGCATGTGGGCACGCTGATTCCGCGCGACCAGCAACCGCGCTACACCAATCGCGCCCTGCAGGTCGAAGACACCGACTGGCATCTGGACCGGCTCTATGCCTTCGCCGCCGAGATGGGCGCAAGCCTGCTGGTGCCGCGCTATAGCCGCTACCTGATCGACCTGAACCGGCCGAGCGAGAACACCCCGATGTACGCCGGCCAGAACAACACCGAACTCTGCCCCACCCGCCACTTCACCGGCGATGCGGTTTACCGGCCCGGAATGGCACCCGACGAGGCCGAAATCCGGCGCCGCGTGGCCGACTACTGGCAACCCTATCGGCAAGCGCTGGCCAACGAACTCGAACGCCTGAAGCAGCAGCACGGCCACGCCATGGTGTTCGAAGGTCACAGCATCTGCAGCGAACTGCCGTGGCTGTTCGAAGGCACGCTGCCGCACCTGAACCTGGGCACGGTCGGCGGCAGCAGTTGCGCGCCTTCGCTGCGCCGGCAACTGGTGGCGGTGCTGGAAGGGCAGGACGATTACAGCCATGTCGTCGACGGCCGCTTCCAGGGCGGGCACATCACCCGCAGCCACGGCCGGCCCCAAGACAGTCTGCATGCCGTGCAGCTGGAGATGTGCTGGCGCGCCTACATGGACGAAACCCCGCCGCGCTGGAACGACGAACGGGTGGCCGAGGTCACGCCGCTCCTGCGCCGGCTGTTGCAGACGATGGTCGACTGGCGCCCCTGACCGTGGCCGATGCCATGGTCAAGCCGCAGTCGCTGTGGGCACCATGGGCCTGGCTCGATGGTGCTTGGGCCGCGTCGGTGCTGTTGCATGTCGGTGCCGACGGCTGTTGGGACAGGGTCGAGCGCGGTGTGACGGCGCCGGCCGCAGCGGTGGTGCTGCAAGGCGCCGTGCTGCCAGGCTTGGTCGACGCCCACAGCCACGCTTTCCAGCGCGCCTTCGCCGGCCTGGCCGAGCGCTTCGAATCGACCGACGACGACTTCTGGTCCTGGCGCGACCGCATGTATGGCGCGGCGCTGCGCATCACGCCTGACGAACTTCGGGCGATCGCGGCGCAGTTGTATTTGGAACTGCTGCGCGGCGGCTACACCCAGGTCTGCGAATTCCATTACCTGCGGCACCAGCCTGACGGTCAACCGTATGCCGAGCCGCTGACACTGGCCTGGGCGGTGGCCGACGCCGCTGCCGAGGTCGGCATCGGACTGACGCTGATGCCCGCGGTCTACGAACGCGCCGGCTTCGCGCAGCCGGCATTGCGCGTCGACCAGCGCCGCTTTACGGCCAGTGCGGCCGACACGATCGCCGCGGCACGCACCATCGCGGCCAGCGGCCGGCCGTTGTTGAATGCGGGCCTGGTGCTGCATTCCTTGCGCGCGGCCGGTGCGGACGCGGTGCGACAAGTCGCGACTACAGACTTCGATGGCCCGATCCACATCCACGTGGCCGAACAAATCGCCGAAGTCGAAGACTGCTTGCTCGCCACCGGCCATCGGCCGATTGGATGGCTCGCGCAGGCCGGCGTACTCGACCCCCGCTGGCAGCTGGTGCATGCCACCCACGCCACCCGCGCCGAGATCGACGCGGTGGCAGAAAGCGGCGCCGGCGTCGTGATCTGCCCGGCGACCGAAGGCAATCTGGGTGATGGCTTCTGCGACCTTCCCGCGTGGCTCCAAGCCGGTGTGCAACTGGCGATCGGCTCCGACAGCCATGCCACGCGCGACTGGCGTGAAGAGCTGCGCTGGCTGGACTATGGTCAGCGCCTGCAGCACCGCCGGCGCGGCGTGGCGGCGTCGGCCGCACAGCCGGCCAGCGCCGAGCGGCTCTGGACCGGCGCGCTCGCTGCTGGCGCCACCGCCGCCGGATTCACACGCTGGGGCTTGGTCGAAGGCGCCCGCGCCGACCTGCTGGTGACCGACCCGCAAGACGATGTGCTGCGCGGCGTGCCGCCGTCCCGCACGCTCGACGCGTTGGTCTACTCGAGCCCCGGCCGCGCTTGGGGCGATGTGATGGTGGCGGGCCGCTGGGTACTGCAGGGCGGCCGGCATGCACAAGCCACGGCAGTGGCTGAACGCTTTCAGCTCGCCATGGTCGAGCTGAGCGCGTCGGGCGACTGAGCGTCGTGTCGAGCCCCGGCCCCGACATCTGGCCCGAGTGCGGCTACGCGCAACTGACGCGCAATGACGCCGGCTGGCTGCAACCCACCGAAGCCTGGTGGCGCCGTTTCCTGACGCGGCCGGAACTGGCACTGGTCGATGAATCGTGCCGCGCAGAACGCGCCCTGCACCGCAGCCTGCTGCAGCAGCCCACGCGCCACGTGCACCTCACCGAACTGGCCGGCCTGCAAGACGCCGACGCGCGTGAGAACTGGCGTCTGTATCTGGGCTTTCGTGACGCGCTGCTGGCGGCCGGCACGCTCGAAGCCTGGACGCTGCAGCTCTTTCGCAGCGACCGCATCGACGTGCCGCCCTTGTTCATCGACCTCGTGGTGCAAGCGATCCTTCGCGGGCTGCTGGAACGCAACGAGGACGCCATCGAACTGCGCGCTGCGGAACTGCTGTTCAGACCGCAGCGGATCACGCTGCACGAAGGCCGCGTGCTGGCCGGTGACCGCGACACGCTCGACCTGCAGAGCGAGACCGGCGGCCTCGGCGACATCGGCCGATTGCTGGCCGAAGCCAAAGCGCCGCTGAAGGCGCTGAACCTGCGCATACTTTCCGACGACAACGCAGGCGACTACATTGCTGCCGCGACTACCGACCCCGGCACACGCGCGAGCCGCACCTACCTGCTGGACCTGACGCACGAGATCAAGCGCGACGTCGGCCATGGCTTGTTGTTCACCACGACGCCGGCCCGCGGTGGCCTGAAAGCGCTGGCTCGGGTGCTGGAACGCTGGGTGCAGCATCTGCTGGGCGTGACCGTGTCGATCGAGCCCGCGTCGCGCATCGACGATCCGCAATGGCGCTGGCATGTCGGCCTGGACGCCGACGCCAGCGCGCTGCTGAACGACCTGTACGCCGGGAACGAAGTCGATGCGGCCCGAACGAAGCGGCTGCTGAGCCTGTTCAAGCTGCGCTTCGAGAACCCCGCCGAGATGCGCCACGACGTGGCCGGCAAGACCGTGTACCTGGGCATGATGATGAACAGCGAACAGGTGCTGCGCGTCAAGCCGCAGAACCTGCTGTTGAACCTGCCACTGGCCACGGCGACCTGAATCGCTCTTTCCTGAAATCTCAGTTAGGGTGGCCCACGGCGTCTGCAGATGACTTTCGACGCCGCTTGTTTGCATCGCGATAGCGAACAATCGCCCACCGATCGTTTGCCCGTCCACCCCTGCGCCCACCCGGAGCCGCCCTGTCATGGCCAATCTCCCGATCACCTTCACC